>CAJCJC010000411.1 GCA_903970575.1 Alphaproteobacteria bacterium | reverse complement strand
TCCCGCCGTGGCGTGGAACCTTCTATCCCGAAGGCCTGCCCCATGCGCGGGAGCTCGAGTACGCCGCCGGTAAACTGACCGCGATCGAGATCAACGGAACCTATTACCGGCTGCAAACCCCCAAAAGCTTCGCCGCCTGGGCCAAGGCGGCCCCGCCGGGTTTCGTTTTTACGGTGAAGGCGTCCCGCTTTTGCACGAATCGCAAAATACTCGCGGAATCGGGCGAAGCGATCGGCAAATTCCTCGGTCAGGGCCTTGTCGAACTGGGCGACGCGCTCGGGCCGATCCTGTGGCAGTTCATGCCGACCAAACGGTTCGACCCGGATGATTTCGCGGCCTTTCTCGCCCTGCTGCCAGCCCGGCAAGACGGTATCGGACTCCGCCACGCGCTGGAGGTGCGGCACGAGAGTTTTCGCGACCCCGCCTTCATCGCGCTCGCCCGAAAAGCAGGCGCCGCGATCGTCTTCGCCGATAAGCCGGACTACCCGACCATCGCCGACCGGACGGCCGATTTCGTCTATGCTCGCCTGCAAAATGCCGCCGAGGACGAGCCGGCGGGCTATTCGGCCCAGGCGCTCGACAATTGGGCGAATATCGCCCAACGCTGGGCGGCGGGACAATCTGTGACGGATTACCCGCTCGTCAGCGAAACGTCCATTCAGTCGCGGCCGGGCGATGCGTTCGTATTCATGATCAACGGCGCCAAACGCCGCGCTCCCGCCGCCGCGCAAGCCCTGCTGAATCGCCTTGACGGACCGCGATCTTCGGGATAGTGATTCGAGTATGCTCATAAAATGAGCGGATATGCGTAAGCATTGTGCAGTTAATGCACGCAATAAGCGTGAGATGCATGCGCGCAAATCTGGCGGGGAAGGGCCAACGCGCCCAGTTTAAGACGCTCCGCACGGCTCAGCCGCAAATTCCGAGCCGTGCGGACGTTCGCGCCAGCATACGCGGTGCCCAAGGCGCGGCGCGGATCGCTAATCGATACCTTGGTCGCGACGACGTGATTTTCGGCGAAATGAGTCGGGTTTCTTTACAGTTTTATTCCCGGACACGGGCGCGAGCGCGGCCGGCGCACACGAAATCACGATAGGCTATTGATATGAAACATGAATTGACGGCCGTCCGATTTTTGGCATGAAAATTGCTTGGATACGGTATAACTTGACGCAAGTGCGCGGGTTCAGGGAAGCGTGGCCATGAAAACAAATATTTTTGCAACTTTCGCGGTCTTTATCGCTCTCGGCGTTGCCTGCCAGGCGGCGAACGCTGCGTCCATCAACCTCGTCACCAACGGCAATTTCGACCAGACGACCTACACCAACAACAGTCAGTTCGGGTCGAGTTACGGTGGCCAGGGCGTCACCGGCTGGACAGGTGGAACCGGCTATCAGCTTTATTTCTTCGCCGGCACGGCGAGCACGAACTCCGCCAATTCTCAGTATGACAACGGCTACAATACCGGGGCCGAGAAATTCTATCAGATGGCCGCCAGCCCGACCGGCGGAACCGGAAACTTCGTCGCCTTGGATGGCGACCCCACCGTGGGCGGCGGCGGATCGATCAGCCAGACGATCAGCGGCCTGACCGTCGGCACGAATTACATTTTGACCTTCGACTGGGCGACCGGGCAGTTGCAGAGCCGGAGCGGCGCCACGACCGACGACGTCCTGGCGACGCTGGGCAGCCAAAGTCAAACCACCGCGATCGTGAGCGACGCCAGCCAAGGCTCGACCCCCTGGCTTCAGCAATCCTTTCTCTATACCGCGACCAGCACGACCGAGACGCTGACCTTCCTCGCGCAGGGAACCCCCACCGGATTGCCGCCCATGGTGGCCCTGGACGGCATTTCCCTGACCGCCGCCCCCGAGCCCGCCTCAATCGCGCTGTTCGGCGCCGGTCTAGGAGTGCTGGCTTTCCTGCGGCGCCGATACCGGGCCGCCTGAAGCGGCTTATGTCACTCTTGCGGGGCCTCAATCCCCCGCCTTAAGCCACAGCCGGATCGCCAAGGCGACGACGCCGAGCGCGGCCACGCTCGCGGCCCAGATCGCCGCCATCCAGATCAGCCGCCGCCAGAGCGGGGCCTCGGTCGCCTCGCGCCCCTCAATGATATCCATGCGCGCCGACCTTGCCCCGGAATACCCAATACGCCCAGCCGGTGTAAGCCAGGATCAACGGCATCACCAAGGCGACGCCCACCAGCATGAATGCCTGGCTTTTTTCCGGCGCGGCGGCGTCCCAGATCGTGATGCTGTTGGGCACGATATAGGGATACAGGCTGACGCCCAGCCCGGCGAAGCCGAGCGCGAATAGCGCGAGCGCGATCAGAAACGGCGTGCGCTCGGCCCGCCGCGCCAGCGCGCGAAAAAAGAAAATCGCGGCGATCAGGGTGATCAGCGGCACCTGGGCGGTCGCCAGCACGTTCGGCATCATGAGCCAGCGCCGCCAATAGGCGAATTGCAGGAACGGCGTCGCCGCGCTGACCGCGGCCATCGCCGCCAGGGTCGCGACGCCGAAGATAAGCGCCAGCCGATAGGCGTGACCCTGCGCCTTGCCCTCCGTTTTCCAAATCAGCCATGTCGCGCCCAGCATGGCGTAGCCACAGACGACGCCGAGGCCCGTCAGAAGGCTGAACGGCGACAGCCAGTCGAGCCAGCCGCCCGCATAGGCGTCATCCGCCACCGTCACGCCCTGAAGTATGGCCCCCAGCGTGACGCCCTGCGCGAACGCGGCCACGATCGACCCAAGCGTAAACGCGGCGTCCCAAAGCGCGCGATGACCAGGATCGCGCCAGCGGAACTCGAACGCCACGCCCCGGAACACGAGCCCCAGCAGCATGGCGATGATCAAAGGATATGTGGCGGTCAGAATAACGCCATAGGCGAGCGGGAAGGCCGCGAACAAGCCGCCGCCGCCCAGCACCAGCCAGGTCTCGTTGCCGTCCCAGACCGGGGCGATCGAATTCATCGCCTGATCCCGCTCCTCGCCCACCGCGAAGGCGGGGAACAGGATGCCGATGCCAAGGTCGAATCCATCCATGACAACATAGGCGAATACCGCGAACGCGATGATGAACGCCCAGATCGTCGCCAGGTCGACATTGACCGCCATGCCCGTCACGCTCCCGGCAGCAGATGCGGATCGAGCCCGGCCGCGGGGGTAATGCCGCTGGTGCGCACCGGCGCGTTCGGCGGCGCCGTCTCGCCCGCATGGGGCGCTTGGCGCATGAGATGCAAAAGATACCAGATGCCCGCGCCGAACACCGCGAAATAGACGACGATGAAGGCGACCAGCGACGAGGCGACCGCCGGCGCCGCGAGGGGCGAATGCGACTGAGCGGTCAAAAGCTGCCCATAAACCGTATAGGGCTGACGCCCGACCTCCGTCGTCACCCAGCCCGCGATAACCGCGACGAAGCCGGACGGCCCCATCGCTAACGCCGCGCGATGCAGCCAGCGCCAGTCATAAAGCCGCCGCCGCAGGCGCGCGATCAGACTCCACAACCCGAGCCCCAGCATCGTGAAGCCCAACCCCACCATCACCCGGAACGACCAGAACAGCACCTCCACCGGCGGCTGCCGATCCTCGGGAACGGTGTCCAGCCCCGCCAAAGGCGCGTTCAAATCATGCTTTAGAATGAGCGACGACAGTTTCGGTATCTCGATCGCGTGATCGATCCGCTTTTCCGCCGGATTCGGGATGCCGAACAGCACCAGGGGCGCGCCGCCGGGGTGACTGTCATAATGCCCCTCCATCGCCATCACCTTGGCCGGCTGATGCGCCAGCGTGTTGAGACCATGGGCGTCGCCGGCGAAGATCTGGACCGGCGCGACCAGCGCCGCCATCCACATCGCCATCGAAAACATGGTTCGGGCATAAGGGTTCGCCCGATTGCGCAGCAGATGCCACGCGCCCACGCCGCCCACGACCAGGGCGGTGGTGAGGTAAGCCGCGATCACGGTGTGGACCAGCCGATAGGGAAAGCTGGGGTTGAAGATGATCTCGGCCCAGGAGCCGGAGGGCAGGAACCGCCCCTTGTCGTCGATGGTGAAACCGGTCGGCGTCTGCATCCAGCTATTCACGCTCAAAATCCAGAAGGCCGAAATGAAGGTGCCGACGGCGACCATCAGCGTGGCGCCGAAATGCAGCTTGCGCCCCACCTTGGCCATGCCGAACAGCATGACGCCGAGAAATCCGGCCTCCAGAAAGAACGCGGTCAGCACCTCATAGGCCATCAGCGGCCCTATCACCGGCCCGGCCTTGGTGGAAAACACCGACCAGTTGGTCCCGAACTGATAGCTCATGACCAGCCCGGACACGACGCCCATCGCGAACGCCACCGCGAATATCTTCAGCCAGTACCGAAACAAATCCAAATACAGATCGCGGCCCGTGCGCAGCCACAGCGCCTCCAGCACCGCCAGATAGCTCGCGAGCCCGATCGAGAACGACGGGAAGATGAAATGGAAGCTGATCGTGAATCCGAACTGGATTCGCGCCAGAGTCACAGGGTCAAGAGCCGCGAACATATCAATCCTCAGGAAGCGCCGCGCCGCCATTCCATGATCAGCGCGATCTCAGGCGACGCGCATCAATAATCGAATCGCCCTGCATTACAAATAATCTCGGCCGCCCGTCACCGCACACAGCTACAAGACAGTAGCCGGATATTGCGTCGTATGCGGCAATGCCGCATATTTGGTCCTCATGATGACGATCTGGTTGAGGCGATGGGCGAGATGGTGGCTCACCTGCGCGGTGAATCGACGGGAATGTTGGTCCGTCATGTGACGGTGACGCCGGAGGTGGACGTGCGGGCGATCCGCGAGAAGACGGGATTGAGCCGCACAAAATTCGCCGAGCGCTTCGCCCTCGACCCGCGGGCGCTGCAGGATTGGGAGCAGGGCCGACGGCGCCCGGACCGCGCGGCGCGGGCCTATCTGACGGTCATCGCCCGCAACCCGGAGGCGGTGACGGCGGCATTGCTGGGCTCTTAAGCGGGCTGGCGCCAAACTGGCGTTCCAGCCGCCCTTTGCTCAAACATCCAGATTGCTGACCGACAGCGCGTTCGCCTGGATGAAATCCTTGCGCGGCTCCACTACGTCGCCCATCAGGGTTGAGAAGATTTCCTCCGCCTCGTCCGCGTGGGAGACTTTTACCTGCAACAGGGAGCGCACGTCCGGGTCCAGCGTCGTGTCCCATAGCTGGTCCGCGTTCATCTCGCCCAGTCCCTTGTAACGCTGAATGGTCAGCCCCTTGCGGCCCTGCTCGATCACCGCGTCGAA
Organism: Alphaproteobacteria bacterium; assembly: GCA_903970575.1. Lineage (GTDB taxonomy): Bacteria > Pseudomonadota > Alphaproteobacteria > BOG-932 > Roseiterribacteraceae > BOG-932. The sequence goes on along the minus strand of CAJCJC010000411.1, from coordinate 4,808 downwards.
CAGCGACAGCGGCCCGTTGATCGTGGCGACTACCTTGTCCTTGTGCCGCAGCTTGCCGGGCGTAAGAAACCGCGCCTGCAATTCCGCCGCCGCCTGATCCACGCGCCGCGCCTCGGCCCCGCGCAAAATGTCGGGCGATAATGTGTGGGTCTGCCGGACGCCGCGCAGCACGCGGAACACGGTTACTCCGGCGTCGCCGGCGAAACCTTCCCAGCCGCGCTCGTCCTCAGGCGTCAATATGTCCAAGCGCCGCGCCAGATAGGCCGCGGCCTCGCCCGCCTGCATCGCGTCGGTCAGCGCCGCGGGATTGAGCACGCCCGCGATCGCCGCCTGCTCCACCAGATTCTGACTACCCACTTTGCGCGCGATCTGCTGAATCGGCTGGCGCAAGGCGCGCGCCTCGCGCACCATCGCGTCCAGATCGGCCGCGATCACGACCGAGCCGTCGAACACCTCGAACGCGCAATCCTCGACGCCGGATGCGATCAGATAATCGTCCAGCTCTCGGTCGCCCTTGCGATACAGCGCCGAATTGCCCCGCTTTACCCGGTAAAGCGGCGGCTGCGCGATATAGAGATAGCCCTGCTCGATCAATTGCGGCATCTGCCGGTAGAAGAAGGTCAGCAACAGGGTGCGGATATGGCTGCCGTCCACATCGGCGTCCGTCATGATGATGATCTTGTGATACCGCGCCTTGGCGATATCGAATTCTTCCCGCCCGATGCAGGTGCCCATCGCCGCGATCAGCGTGCCGATCTCGGCCGAGCCCAGCATCTTGTCGAACCGCGCCCGCTCCACGTTCAGTATTTTGCCCCTCAGCGGCAGGATCGCCTGGAATTTGCGGTTGCGGCCCTGCTTGGCCGTGCCGCCGGCGGAATCGCCCTCGACCAGGAACAGCTCGGAGAGGGCGGGGTCGCGCTCCTGGCAATCCGCGAGCTTTCCGGGCAGGGACGCCATGTCGAGCGCGCCCTTGCGCCGCGTCAGGTCGCGCGCCTTGCGGGCCGCCTCGCGCGAGATGGCGGCCTCGACCGCCTTTTGCACGATCTTCTTGGCGTCCGCCGGATGCTCCTCCATGAAGGTCAGCAGCGCGTCGGCGACCACCTGCTCCACCACCGGCCTCACCTCCGACGAAACCAGCTTATCCTTGGTCTGACTGGAGAATTTCGGGTCCGGCACCTTGACCGACAGAACGCAGGTCAGCCCCTCGCGCATGTCGTCGGGCGCCAGGGTCACCTTCTCGCGCTTGGCGATGCCGCTGGAATTGGCGTAGCTGTTGATCGTGCGGGTCAGCGCCGCGCGAAACCCCGCCAGATGCGTGCCGCCATCCTTTTGCGGGATGTTGTTGGTGAAGCACAGCATCGTCTCATGATAGGTGTCGGTCCATTCCAGCGCCGCCTCGACAACGATGGGCGCGCCGAATTCCCCGGTCTTCGTGCCAACCACTGCTATGGCCGGCTTATGCACGGGCACCTTGGATCGGTCGAGCCACGTGACAAACGCCTGAAGCCCGCCCGAATAGGCAAGCTCAACCTCGCGCGGCTCCAACCCGCGCCGGTCGGTCAGCACGATGCGGACGCCGGAATTCAGGAACGCCAGTTCGCGCAGCCGGTGCTCGATCGTGGCGAAATCGAAATCGACCTTGGTGAAGGTCTGGGTCGAGGGCAGGAAGGTAACCTCGGTGCCCTTGCGCCCATTGGTCGGCCCAATTTTGGCCAGCGGCGCCACGGCGTCGCCATGGCTGAACCGCATGAACCATTCCGCGCCATCGCGCCAGATTCTAAGGTCCAGCGTCTCGGACAGCGCGTTGACCACGGAGACGCCGACGCCGTGCAGGCCGCCCGATACCTTATAGGCGTTCTGGTCGAATTTTCCGCCGGCGTGAAGCTGGGTCATGATGACCTCGGCCGCCGAAATCTGTTCTTCGTCGTGGATGTCGACCGGGATGCCGCGCCCGTTATCGGACACCGTCACCGAGCCGTCGGCGTTCAGCGTCACCGTCACCAGATCGGCATAACCGCCCAGCGCCTCGTCGATCGCGTTGTCGACCACCTCATAGACCATGTGGTGCAGGCCGGAGCCGTCATCGGTGTCGCCGATATACATGCCCGGCCGCTTGCGCACGGCGTCAAGGCCGCGCAGCACCTTGATGGACTGTGCGTTATATTCTTCCTCGCCCTCACCGTGTGTGGGTAGATCAACCATTCTCGAACTTTCGTGCAACGACGGAGGCGGCGTTTCCTAGGGGACGCCGAGGGGGATCGATAATCATAGACGATTCGCTACGTCTGCGTTATCCGCGCGTCGCGAATCGTAAAAAATTGGGCGTTATCGCCCAGGGACTCAAACAGCGACCGGTCGGCGCCGGTCATCCAGGCCTGCGCGCCCAGCGTTCCGATCTCCGCATACAACGCTTCCCGGCGCCCTGCGTCCAGATGGGCCGCGATTTCATCCAGCAGCAGGATCGGCATGCGTCCGCGCTCCGCCATCGCCAGCCGCGCCGCCGCCAGGACGATCGCGACCAAAATCGCCTTCTGCTCGCCGGTCGAAGCAAGCGCCGCCGGCACGCCCTTTTCGCGATGCGTCACCGCCAGATCGCCCCGATGGGCGCCAAGCTGGGTCTCGCCTTGCGCCGCGTCGCCGGCCCGGTTGCGCGCCAGCGCGCCCCGGACCCAATCCTCCACCGCCAACGCCGGCTCCGACGCCAGCCGCGCCTCGATCGGGCCTTCCGCCGCGACGATCGGGCGGGGAAACGGCCCGGTCGACTGCTCCAGCGCCCGCGCCAGCCGCGCCGCCATGTCCATCCTCGCCGCCGCCAAGGCCACGCCGGTCGCCGCCAACTCGGCCTCGACCGCGTCCAGCCACGCCGATTCGCCTGGCCGCTCCGTCAGCAGCCGCGACCGTTGCCGCACCGCCAGATCATGCCGCGTCACCCGCCCCGCATGCGCGGGGTCAAGGCCGAAGATCAGCCTGTCCAGAAACTTGCGCCGCCCCTTGGCGCCCTCGACGAAGAGCCGGTCCATCAGCGGCGTCAGCCATACCACCGAGACGATCTCGGCCAGCGCCGCCTGACTTTTGGCGGCCTTGCCGTCGATCTGGACGCCGCGACGCTCCGTCCCCGCCTCCCGGCCGGTTCCCGCCAGGGTTTCGCCATCCGGCCCGGATATTGTCGCGGCGACGCCCCAGTTCGACCCATCCGCCGCCCCGATCCGCTGAAAATCGTTGGAACGCGCGCTTCTAAGGCCCCGTCCGGGCGACATCAGGCTGATTGCTTCCAGCAGATTGGTCTTGCCCGCCCCGTTCGGCCCGGTCAGAACGACCGCGCCGCCCGCGGCCTCGATCCGCGCCTGCCCGTAGCAGCGAAACTCGGTCAGCGTCAGCCGCGATACGATGGTGGATCGGGGTGTCAGCCTGGGCAGTTGGGCCGCGTTGGCGCGAACCATATTATAGCCGCGATCACTTGGGTCAGACGCGCATTGGCATCAATACATAAAGCGCGTTAGGCTCGGTCGCATCCCGGATGATGGTTGGCGAGGCTGCGTCCGCGATCGTCAAGCGGCAGCCATCGCCCTCGATCTGCCCGGTGATATCCAGCAGATAGCGGGAGTTGAAGCCGATTTCGAGCGGGGTCGCGGTGTACACCACCTCAAGCTCCTCGGTCGCGCTGCCGCTTTCCGGGCTGTTCGCCGACACGGTCAGCGCGCCCCGATCGATCGAAAGCTTGACCGCCCGGGTCTTCTCGGTCGCGATGGTGGCCACGCGGTCGACCGCGCTGGCGAATTCGCGGGTGCTGACCTCCAGAACCTTGTCGTTGCCGCTTGGGATCACCCGCTCGTAATCCGGGAATGTGCCGTCGATCAGCTTTGATGTCAGCACCACGTCGTCGAAGGAGAAGCGAATCTTGGTGTCCGACAGCGCGATCGAAATCGGGCTCGACGCATCCTCAAGCAGCTTGCGCACCTCACCCACCGTCTTGCGCGGAATGATGACGCCCGGCATATCGGCCGCGCCTTCGGGCAGCGGCATCTCGACCCGCGCCAGACGATGCCCGTCGGTCGCGACGGCGCGCAGCACCGGCACATCGGCGGATCGCGTGGCGTGCAGATAGATGCCGTTCAGATAATACCGCGTCTCCTCGGTCGAGATCGCGAATCGCGCCCGGTCGATCAGCGTGCGCAGATCCGCGGCGCCCAGAGAGAAGCTGACCGGCATCGCGGATCCCGCCATTTGCGGAAAATCCTCGGTGGGAAGGCAACCCAGCCGGAAATTCGATCGGCCGCCGCGCACCGACAGCACGTTCGAATCGGGGTTGGTCTCGAACTCGACATGGCTGCCGTCCTGCAGCTTGCGGACGATGTCATAAAGCGTATGGGCCGGCGCCGTCGTCGCCCCGGCCGCGATGATCTCGGCCGGCGCGGATTCCACGATCTCCAAATCCATGTCCGTGGCGGACAACGACAATTTGCCGTCGGCGGCGCGCAGCAGAACGTTGGACAAAATAGGGATTGTATTGCGCCGCTCCACCACGCTTTGGATATGAGCAAGCGAGGGAAGAAGCTTCGCGCGTTCAATGATGAATTTCATGGCCGATGGCAGAAACTGGCAGGGCCGATATTTGTACGCGACCGCCGCGCGCGACGCAATCTTTCCGGGAGGCGAATTCGGACGCCGGCTGACTTAGAGCGTTTCAATTTTATTTCAGCGATTTGCTGAAGCTCGTCACTCTCTACCGCGACCAGCCTTCCGGGAGTTCATCCCCAGACATTGGCGGTACGCCCGGCGCCGCACGAAGGAACTTCCTCAGGTCGGCG
>CAJCJC010000410.1 GCA_903970575.1 Alphaproteobacteria bacterium | reverse complement strand
CTGCGCCCATCTTCCCGGCGTGACGATCCGCAACGCGCGCATTCCGCGCGACCAAGTCGCGGGACCGTTCGACCTTATCCTGCTCTCCGAAGTCGCCTATTACTGGGACAGCGACGACCTTGCGGAGGCCGCGCGATACCTTACCGAGGCGACGGCAGCGGACGGCCATCTTCTGCTGGTGCACTGGACGGGCGAAACAGACTATCCCAAATCGGGCGACGACGCGGTGGAGGAGTTGTGGCGGCTGGCCCACACGCGGTTTACGGTGGCGCGGGCTGAACGGCGGGCCGAATACAGGCTCGATCTGTGGCGCCGCGCATCCAAGGATCAGGCGGATAATTCGAAATCGCCCGGTGCGCGCGAGGAACGCGCCAGCATTTGAGCTAAAGCCAGTTCCGCGGACAGCTCCGCGAATGTGAGGCAGGCGGCGCCGGATTTGGGGATATGCCCTAACTCCACGCTGAGAGGCCAAGTCTCATGGATCGGGTCGTCGCCAGATTGGCTGCGCCACTGGTTGATAGTGTCGGCCATGCCGCCCGGCGCCCGGCCATTCAGCCGGCCGGACGTGAAGGCCTTCACGTCGACCGCATGCCTGATGCGTCCGCCCGCCCGGCGAACCGCTTGGAAAAGCGCCCGATCCTCCCCCACCGGGACGATCGGGCACCCGCCGATTGCGTCATAGGCGCCAAGAGTCAGCGCAAGGCTCGCGCCGCCTTCATAACCATGATGTGGCCAGGCGTCGAAGCCATCGGCGCGACGGCGGCGAAGATAGCAGAGCAACACGTGGTATTTCCCGAGCGATATTAGCCGGTCGCGCTCGTCCTCGCGCAGAGCCTCGAGTTCTGAGGTCCGTAAAACCGCGCGGCCCGCGACGGCATCGTAGCCCTGGTCGAAATATGGCAGCATCCGCGCTAGCCAGTCGGGCGCAACCACGGTGTCGGCGTCGGTGGATAGCAGCAGATCATCGGGATCACCGAGCGATTGCGCCGCGATGTCCATCGCGAGGCGCCGCGCCCCACCCGCATGGGCGAAGGCGGGGAGAAGATCGACCTCGCGAATGTCGAGCGCCCGATGCCCCTTGAAACGGGTTCGCACTATGTCGGCGGTGCCATCGCGGCAGTTATTGGCAAGAACGTGAACCGACAGAAGATCGGGGACGGCGCATGCGGCGGCCTGATCGAGCAAGGCGGCGACGCATGCGACGATGCGATCAGCCTCGTTCAAGGCCGGCAAGGCTATGGCGACACGCCGAACGCGACTCATCTCCTTCAAGGGAAGCCCCAATATATGACACAAAAACCAAAGGTATTTGGAAAACAGAAATGGTCCCGATGGGTTCCGCTCCGACGACGATAATAATCCAGTACGGGAGCGCGGCGATGATCCGCGCTGTTCTAGGCGTATCGAGTGACCTATCAACAAGGGAACGGACATGCGTACAGTAATCATGATGGCGGCGGCGTTTACCGCGATCGGGGTTGGGCCGGCGATGGCCCGGTCGTCAATCGACGCGTCCCATAGCGGAGCCTCAAACCCGGCGACGGATACGTCCAACGGGTCGGCCACGGCCACGGCTACTGCGAACGCCAGCAGGCACGCCCTGAGTGAGAAATCGCTCGCTCCATCAAACTGCTCTATAAGGCCTTCCTGAAGGTCAGGTTATATCTTAGGCGGCCGACCAAAGTATGAGCGCCGTCAGCCAGTTTGGCGACGCCGTGAAAGGCGAGGCGCGCCGGGCCGCCCCACACCACGACGTCGCCATGCTCAAGCGTCAAGCGGCGGGGTCGTTCCGCCCTGGTGGGGCCGCCGAAGAGGAAGAGCGCCGGCAGACCCAGAGAGACGGAGACGATGGGTTGCGAGAAATCCCTCTCGTTGCGGTCCTGGTGAGGGGACAGGGACGCGCCGGGCGCGTATCGATTGATCAGGCAGGAATCTGGCGTAAAGCCATCGAACCCCGCGCGTGCGGCGGCTTCGAGCGCCAGGGCCGCGAAAACTGCTGGCATCGGAGGCCAAGGTAGGCCGGTCGCGGGATCGTGCGCTTCATAGCGATACCCGCGCCGATCGGTCACCCAGCCAGCCGCGCCGCAATTCGTCATCGCGACGGACATCCGGAAGCCACCCGGCGTTTCCATATTGCGGAACGGGGCGGCGCTAACAATCAGGTCTAGCTCGGCGATCAATTGGCTTTGGCGCGCCGTCGCAAAATGGCGAAGAAGCATAACGCCATCCCCGAGCCGTTCTTCGGACGGCATGGAAAAGGCAAGCGCCCGCTGCATGGCGCTAATTCCCGGACTCGCGATCGAGCAGCGCGCGCTTGCGGTCGACGCCCCAGCGATAGCCGGCAAGGCCGCCATCCTTACGGACCACCCGATGACAGGGAATCGTGACCGCCACCGGGTTGGCGGCGCAGGCGCGGGCGACCGCTCGGCTCGACGAGGGGGCGCCGATTCTGGCCGCAATCTCGGCATAGCTTGCCGTCTCGCCCGGGGGAATGGCGCGCAAGGCCTGCCAGACCCGCCGCTGAAACGCCGTGCCGCGCACATCCAGCGGCAAGTCCAGACTAGGCGTGGGCAGATCGACGCCCCGGATAATTTCGGCCATACGCACTTGAAGAACGCTGTCGCCCTCGATCAGCCGCGCCCTGGGAAAACGATTTTTGAGCATGCTTATCAAAACCTGGGGGTCGTCACCCAGTTCGACCGACGCGACGCCCTTATCGCTCGCGGCGACGAGAATCGCGCCAAGGCTGCACTGGCCGACGCCGAAATACAAAGTCTCATGCGCGCCCCCCGCACGAAAACGCGTTGGCGTCATGCACAGAATGCTAGCGGACGCCTCGTAAAAGCGCCCGCTTGAATTGAAACCCGATTCATAGATCGCCGCCGTGACTGTTGGCGTTTCCGTTAAAGCCCGGCGCACGCGATCGGCGCGCGCGGCGTCGGCGTAGGCCTTGGGCGTTACCCCTGTCGCGGCCTTGAACAGGCGATGAAAATGAAAGGGACTAAGCTTCGCCCGCGCCGCTAGATCGGACAAACTCGGTGGCGATTCGGCCTCCGCGATCAGGCGGCACGCATCGGCCACCAGCGTGGCGCTCCGGTCAGCCTCCCGTGGGCGGCAGCGTTTGCAGGGTCGATATCCGGCCTTCTCGGCCGCGCCCGCGGATTCGTGAAACCGAACATTCTCGCGATTGGGGCGACGCGCGCCGCAAACCGGACGGCAGTACACGCCAGTCGTTTCGACGGAATAATAGAAAAGCCTATCGGCGCGGCGGTCCCGCGCCAACACAGCCGCCCATCGGTCGTCGTCAATGGAGAATACGGTCCCTGATTGGATTTCCGCCGTCATGATCGCCGCCGCGTCCCGCATGCCCCCGCTCCCATCCAAGTCAACCATAATAGCGTGTCGGGATGGATAGTAGGATGCGCGCGGGCTCCGATAACTCCGGGTCTTGCGGTCGAATTCGAAACTTCCCTATGCGTTCAGACGAGGCGCCTGCTCAATCCGGCCAGCCCGAGGCGCCTCCAGCGCCTTTTTCGACATGCGCGATGATCTCGATTTCCTTGATCAGGCCATGTTCGACCTTGAAGCGCTCGGCCTCGTGGACCGTATAAATGCCGGCCGGGACGCTGACGGCGACCTTATAGCGCTTGTCGCCGGCCTTGGTTTCGCTCTGCTCTGGACCGGCTAGGACGACGTCGATCAGAAAATAAGCGACGATCTCACCTTGCATCTCGTCAACGACGAAACGCAGGTTTCGGCGATCGCGCACCATTTTGGTTTCGCTGAAACTGGCGCGGACTTCATGTTCCCCGTTAGCGTTGACGAGGCCGTTCTCGGTCCGCCTTACATCCGGCGCCAGCGGCACATCGGCGCCGTCATGGCTGACCACCAGCGCGTCAATATAGGCTTCCGCGGCCGAGATCAGGCAGGCGCGGGAGGAGTCCTCGCAGAGCGGCCGGGCGTCGGCGGCCGTTAGGGAGAGGAACAGACCGGCGATCGTTCCCGCGAGGATGGCGCAGGCGCTAAGGCGTGGTCTCATGGAGTGGGAGACTTCGGCGCGATCGCCTCGAGGAACACAGTGTCCTCGAGAGCAGCGTAATGGTGCGAAACTCCAGCGGGTTCGCGCAGCGCGTCACCGGAACCAACGTCGTCGGTCGTTTCACCGATGGTTACACGCATCCGGCCTTTCAGGATATAGACCAAGCGGTCGTCGGCATCCGCGTGTGGCAGGGAGGTCGTCGCCGTGGGAATATGAGCCTCCACCAGGGTGATCCCCGGAAACTGAAAGAATTTGGCCGTGAACCGGATAGCGTCTTTCGGCGCCGCGGCGGCCGAATCGCCTCGCGCCGTCATCTGCTTGCCATCGCGAACCCAGGCGGCCACCGGCGTTTCGAGAATATCCTTCGCCGATAGCCAGGCAGCCTGGGGATGGGAGACTTTCTTGCCGGCGAACGCGAATTCCAGCTGGGCGCCCTCGACCACGGACTCGCTGTGATGGCTAACGCCCATCGGATGATAGGCGGCGTCGCCAGGGCCAAGGATGCCCACATCCTGATCCACGATCTGAACCCGCTTTCCTGTGATGCCGTACATAACGATGTCTTCAGTGTTGGCGTGCGGCGGCGTGCGCACGCCTTGCCTATAGTAAAGCGCGCGGATCATCCCCTGGGGGAAGGAGAAAGCCTTCAGCTTCAGGATCGCGGCGTCATAGGGCGGCGTCCGCTGATCGCCCGGCCAGGCGTTGAACCGCACCCCGTCGCGCTCCCACTCATAGACCTCGACAGTCTCCAAATCCTTGCCATGCAGGATGACGGCGTCCGTGGGAGCCAGAAATTTGGCGACGTCGAACTTCTCGGGCTCGGATTGCGCCATGCTCGGGCCCGCGCAGACCAATGTGGCGGCGAATAAATAGAGGGTGAACGCTCGGAGCGGTGACGCCATTATTTCTCTCCGGGATACCCCTTTGCGAACTCAATGACGACCTGCGTAGGGCATCCAGATGTCCCGAGACTGAAAAGATGGTGCGGGCGGTCGGAATCGAACCGACACTCCTTTCGGAACTGGATTTTGAGTCCAGCGCGTCTACCAGTTCCACCACGCCCGCATCGCGCGTCAGCGCATGCCTTGTGAAGGCATGTCGCGGTTATAACCACGCATGGCGGCTTACCGCAACATCGCGGGTGCTCTATCATGCGGTCATGTCATCTAATCTCCGTCAAATCCTTGCCGCCTTTCTGATCCTCGCGCTGGCCGTGATCGGGTTCGTGCTGTTCAGCCAATATGTCCAGGGTTTTCAGCCTTGTGAATTGTGCCTGGGCGAACGCTGGCCATGGTATGTCGTAATCGCCCTTGGCGTACTCGGCGTGGTTAGGCCCATGCGATGGATTCTGGGCCTTATCGCCGTCGCCCTTCTGGTTAGCGCCGGGCTCGGCGTCCATCATGCGGGCGTCGAATTGCATTGGTGGGCGGGCCCTTCCGCCTGCACAAGCGGCAATTCCGGGGCGGAAAGCGTCGAAGAATTGCGCGCGATGATGATGCGTCAAACGCAGGTGGTGCAATGCGACGCGGTTAGCTGGACTTTCTTCGGACTGTCGATGGCTACATATAACGCTCTTGTCTCGCTGATCGCCGCAGGCTCGGCGATCCTGCTTTACATGCGGAGCCCTCATGCCGATTGAACCCTCATTACCCCGCAATCTACCCGGAGAACCCGCGGGGGCGAAACTGTCGGAGCGCATCGTCCGCGTCGACCATGCCGGCGAATATGGGGCGAAGCGAATCTATGAAGGACAGCTCGCCGTGCTGGGCGAGACGCCATCCGGCGATGCGATCCGGGCGATGGCGGCCGGCGAGGCCGAGCATCTGGCCTGGTTCGAGCGAGAAATCGTGGCGCGCGGCGTGCGACCGACAATCCTGCACCCATTCTGGCATGTAGCCGGATATGCGCTGGGCGCGGCGACCGCGATGATGGGCCCCAAGACGGCGATGGCCTGCACGGTGGCGGTCGAGGAAGCGATCGACGAGCATTACGCCGCCCAGGAAGTCGCGCTCGGCGATTCCGAGCCGGAGCTGAAGCAGGCGATCGAAAAGTTCCACGCCGAGGAACTGCGCCACCGCGACACAGCTCTGTCTCATGAGGCTGAACGCGCGCCTGGGTTCCAGGCGATGAAACTCGCCATCAAGACAGGCTGCCGCGCCGCGATCTGGCTCGCGGAACGAGTTTAGGTCGCGTCCAGCTCGCTATCCCAATACAGAAAGTCTCGCCAGCTGGCATGCAGGAAGCCGGGCGGAAAGGCGCGGCCATTTTCCTGGAGTTGGAAGGCCGTGGGCTGGAACGGAGTGGTCAGCGGAAACATGCCGCATTCGCGCGGCATGAAGCTGCCCTTGGTAAGGTTGCAGCAGGAACACGCGGTCACGACGTTCGTCCAGCTTGTCCGCCCGCCCTTGGAACGGGGCACGACATGATCGAAGGTTAGCTCATGTGTCGGGAAAGCCGAGCCGCAATACTGGCAGCAGAAACGGTCGCGCAGGAAAACGTTGAACCGGGTGAAGGCCGGACGCCGGGCGGACGCGACATATTCCTTCAGCGCGATAACGCTGGGCAGTTGCATCTCGAATGACGGCGATCTGACGACGTGCTCGTAATGCGACACAATGTTGACCCGATCGAGGAACACCGCCTTGATCGATTCCTGCCAGGACCAAAGAGAAAGAGGGAAATAACTCAGCGGCCGAAAATCGGCATTGAGAACAAGCGCCGGACAGCTCTCGAGTGGTGGAGACAAATCCACATCCTCGTCATTAAGCTACGCACAACTCGAAACGCGCCCTTGAATAGGCGATTCGAGAAACGAAAACAACCCACGAGTCTTGGATCGCTTAAGGCGCGCCCGTATTCGCGAGATTTTGCGCCAGAAAAGCAGCGGCGCGGCGGGCGCCCTCTGGATCGATGCCATGCCCGAGCCCAGGCCGAATAAACGATTCCACCGGAAAATCAGCCGCCTTCAGAGCATCCTCCGCTTCCGCGAGTCTGATGAACTGCACCATCGTATCCGCCGTGCCATGGACAAGAAGCACCGGAGGCCGTTTCGCATCGGGCGGCAACCGTGGCGTCGGGTCCGCCACCATGCCCGAAAACCCA
>CAJCJC010000409.1 GCA_903970575.1 Alphaproteobacteria bacterium | reverse complement strand
CGTGCCCGGCGTCACCAATTCGGAGGGCGCGGAGGCCGGCTGGGGCCGCAGCGAGGTCGCGCTGGTCGCCTCCAACGGATTCGCGGGGGCCTATGCCCGGACGAGCCACAGCGTGTCGGTCTCGGTGCTGGCCGGGGAAGGCACGTCAATGGAGCGGGATTACGATTTCACCTCGGCCGTCCATGCCGAGGATTTGCGCGCGCCGGACGAGGTTGGGCGCGCGGCCGGCGAACGCGCCGTCCGCCGGCTGAATCCGCGCAAGGGCGTCACGGCCTCGCTGCCGGTGGTGTTCGACCCCCGGGTGTCCAGCGGATTCGTGAGCGCGCTCGCCGGCGCCATTTCCGGCCCCTCGATCACCCGTGGAACGTCGTTCTTGCGGGATAAACTCGGCGCCGATCTGTTCGGAGCCGACATCAACATCATCGACGATCCCTTTGTCATCCGGGGCGTGCGCTCCAGGCCGTTCGACGGCGAAGGCGTGGCCCCGGTCCGGCGCGCCATTATCGAGAACGGTCGGCTGACCACCTGGCTGTTGGATCTGCGTTCGGCGCGCCAGCTCGGCCTCGTCACCACCGGCCACGCCACGCGCGGCACGGGTGGCCCGCCCTCTCCATCACCCACGAATTTGGCGCTGATGCCGGGACGCCAATCGCCAGCGGAACTAATCGGTGAAATCGAGAACGGTTTGTATGTAACCGAGATGATGGGCATGGGCGTGAACGGCGTGACGGGCGATTACAGCCGCGGCGCCGCCGGGTACTGGATCGAGAACGGCGAACTGACCTATCCCGTCAGCGAGATGACCGTCGCCGGCAACCTGAAGGAGATATTCGCCCGCCTGACCGCCGCCAACGACCTGGTGCGCCGCTATGGCGTGGACGCCCCAACGATCAGGATCGATGGCATGACGCTCGCGGGCCGATAATCCAGCGGAATCTTGCTGATTCCGGATGACTCCCCTAGCCAACTCCCGAGTCCTCTGTATATACCCCGCTGCAGAGTGCCCGGAGGATACGATGATCATTGAGACCGAGGGTGCGCGGCGTTATCGATCGATCTGGATATCGGATATCCATCTCGGGACGAAGGGCTGCCAAGCGGATTTATTGCTGGAATTCCTGCGCGAAACCGAATCCGAAAATCTGTATCTCGTTGGCGATATCATCGATGGCTGGCGACTGACCAAGGCCTGGTACTGGCCCCAGGCGCATAATGACGTCGTCCAGAAAGTTCTCCGTAAAGCCCGCAAGGGGACGAATGTCGTCTATGTCCCCGGAAATCACGACGAGGGTTTCCGTCAGTTTCGCGGCGTGGAGTTCGGCCATATCAACATCATGGATGAAGCCATTCACACGATGAAGGACGGGCGCCGTTTCCTGGTGACGCATGGCGACAAATTCGACGTGGTCGTCAATTACGCGAAATGGCTGGCCCTGGTCGGAGACTATGCCTATCGCATGGCGATCACGATGAATGTCTGGTTCAATTTCGCCCGGCGCAAGCTCGGCTTCCCCTACTGGTCGCTGTCGTCGTTCCTGAAGCACAAGGTTAAGAACGCGGTGGAATTCATCGGCGATTTCGAAAGCGCGCTCGCCGACGAGGCGCGTCGGCGCAACGTTCATGGCGTTATTTGCGGCCATATTCATCACGCGCAAATCCGAGACTTTAGCGGCATCGTATATTGCAACGATGGCGATTGGGTCGAAAGCTGCACGGCCCTGGTCGAGACGTTAACAGGGGAGTTGGAGATCGTTTACTGGTCGACGGAACGTCTGGCCACCACGCTTCAAACAGCCGCCGCCGCTTAAGCAGGATAATCAAGACGACGTGAGGATATTGTTCATCAGTGACGCGTGGCACCCGCAGATCAATGGCGTGGTGCGAACGCTGAGTACGACCGGCCGGGAACTTGAGAAAATGGGCCATACGGTCGGCTTTATCGGCCCGGATCAATTCCGTACGATGCCACTGCCGGGCTATAATGAAATCAAGATCGCCATCCGGCCTGGACCGAGACTGGAACGGTTGATCGCGGAATTCCAGCCCCAGGCGATCCATATCGCGACCGAGGGCCCGCTGGGATGGGCGGCGCGCGGCATCTGTCGAAGACGCGGCTATGCGTTCACCACGTCGTACCATACGAGTTTCCCCGAATATCTGGCCGAGCGCGGCCCGTTTCCTCTGTCGCTGACCTACGCCATACTGCGGAAATTCCATCGCGCGTCGGCGGCGGTGATGGTCGCGACGCCGACCGTGGCGCGTAACCTGACGGAGCGCGGTTTCGCGAACCTCAAGCGCTGGACGCGGGGTGTCGACACGGAGTTGTTTCGGCCAAGGCCCAAGGATTTCATCGACGCGCCGCGCCCGATCTCGCTCTATGTCGGCCGTGTCGCGGTGGAAAAGAATATCGAAGCGTTCCTTTCGCTCGATATTCCGGGCACGAAATTCGTCGTCGGCGGCGGCCCGATGCTGGAGACGCTGCGCCGGCGCTACCCCGCTGTCCGGTTCGTCGGTCCGCACCACGGTGAGGAATTGGCGTCCTATTTCGCCGCCGCGGACGTCTTCGTCTTCCCGTCCCGCACCGATACGTTCGGCTTGGTCATGTTGGAGGCGTTGGCCTGCGGCGTGCCGGTCGCAGCCTATCCGGTGACGGGCCCTGTCGACGTGATCGGCGACAGTGACGCGGGCATTTTGAATGAAGATTTGCGCAGCGCAGTGATGCAGGCGCTGGAGATAAAGCCGGAACGGTGCCGAGACTTCGCGCTGGGTTATTCCTGGCAGGCCGCGGCGCTGCAGTTCCTGAACAATGTTCAGCCCTGCGCCTGAAACCCGCACCCAGAACCGGCCGTTTCCTCTCCGCCTCTACGCAGCTTTGCTGGACGCGGCCGGCCCGATTCTGGAGGCGTATCTGCGGCGACGGCTAAAGGCCGGCAAGGAAGATGCGTCTCGATTCAGCGAGCGCCATGGCGTTCCCTCCCGGCCGCGGCCCGACGGGTTCCTTGTTTGGTTTCACGCAGCCAGCGTCGGCGAGTCGATGTCGATGTTGCGCCTCGTCGACCGGCTGCTGGGGGAGCGGCCCGACCTCAACATCCTGGTGACGACTGGGACCGTCACCTCCGCGGCTTTGGTGGCCAAGCGCCAGGGCGATCGGGTTATCCACCAATATATTCCGGTCGATCGCGCGGCCTGGGTGGCGCGATTCCTGGACCACTGGCGCCCGGATTGCGCGATCTGGATCGAATCGGAAATCTGGCCGAACCTGCTGCTCGCGATGGCGGATCGTCGCGTTCCGGCCGCGCTCGTCAACGCCAGAATGTCCGAAGCGTCGCACGCGAGATGGAAGCTCGCGCCCAACACGATCCGGCGGCTCCTCTCCAGTTTCGAGCTATGCCTCGCGCAGACCGAGGCGGAAGCCGGGCGGCTGGGGGCGCTGGGGGCCAGGGACGTACGCTATGTCGGGCATCTGAAATACGCGGCCGATCCACTGCCGGCCGATCCACTGGCCCTGGCGGAGGCGAAGCGCGCGCTAGGCGCCAGACCGCTCTGGGTGCTGGCCTCGTCCCACGAGGGCGAAGAGGATATCGCCATTCAGGCCCATCGTATCCTGGCCAGTCGTTTCCCCGATCTTTTGACCGTCATCGCGCCCAGGCACACCAAACGCGGCGTTTCCATCGCCGGACGCGTCGCCGCCGCCGGACTGCGCGCATCCCTGCGCTCCGGCGGATTGCCGCCGGCGCCCAAGGATTCGGTCTTCATCGTGGATACGATGGGGGAACTGGGGCTTTGGTATCGGCTGGCGCCGATCGCGTGCATCGGCGGCTCGCTCGTGGCGATCGGAGGCCACAACCCCATCGAGGCGGCGCAGCTTGGGTGCGCGCTCCTCTATGGCCCGCATATGTTCGCCATGTCGGGCATCGCGGCGGAATTGCAGG
>CAJCJC010000408.1 GCA_903970575.1 Alphaproteobacteria bacterium | reverse complement strand
GCCCAGGCCGGCGCCGAGAACAGTGCCAAGAACAGCGCCGCCCAAGGCCTGATTATTGGCCTGCTCGGCCTCGCCGCTTACGCTTTGCCGCGCATATTGCGTACAAACCGCCTTATCCTCCTGGAACGCCTCGAACGGCTTGCCAGGACCGGGCAGCACATTCACGCGCGGACCCATCGGCGGCGTCGCGCAGGCCGAGGCCAGTAAGGCCACCGTCACCAAGCCGGCGACGCCATGTATATTCTTCACTGATGTTCTCCTTAACGCGCGGCCGGCGGGGTCGCCGGAACCTGCTGCCAGCCTGCGGGGCAGGACTGGACGTTCGGGTAATAGCCCTGCGGATTGGCGCAATAATACCAAGATTGCTGCGGCTGCGCGACATAGTTCACTTGCGGCTGCGGCGCATACACGACGGTCGGCGGTGCGTAGTACGTCGGCCCCCAGTAATAGGGGTAAGGCGCGTAGAACGGCACGCCAAAACCGAAGCCTACGAAGACACGCGCATCGGCGGGCTTTGGCTGCAACGCGATTACGCCCGCCAAGGCGAGGCCGCACGCCAAGATAGCTCCTTTAACAACCCTCTGATTCAACATGGCAACACTCCTGACTAGATGAAATGGAGATAACCGTGGAAAGTCATCTCCAGGTTTCTCCCATCGCAACGTCCATGCGGTATCAACACAACACGAGCGATATTGTGTCATCCCGGCGCAAAATGGCCTTTCCGGATGGTTAATTATCGTTAATGCGCCCGGATTATGGCTGAAGAACGGCAAGGCATTCGCGCGTTGACCACGATCTCTACGCCATGCGTGGACGAGGGCCGCGCAAGCGGGTCGCGCGCGGCGACCACCCCGTCAGCCGGTCGAGATAAAGATAGATGACCGGCGTCGTGTACAAGGTGAGTAACTGGCTGACGAGCAGGCCGCCGATGATCGAGATGCCGAGCGGCCGCCGGAGTTCGGTTCCATCCCCCGTTGCGATCACCAGCGGAAGCGCGCCGAAAATGGCGGCGATCGTCGTCATCATGATCGGCCGGAAGCGCAACAGGCACGCCTTGAAAATCGCGGCGCGGGGATCGAGACCCTCCTCCCGCTCGGCGACGATGGCGAAATCGATCATCATGATGGCGTTTTTCTTGACGATGCCGATCAGCAACAACACCCCGATCATCGCGACGATGCTGAACTCATTCCCGGTCGCGACGAGCGCGATCAACGCGCCGACGCCGGCGGAGGGCAAGGTCGACAGGATCGTGATGGGATGGACATAGCTTTCGTAGAGCACGCCCAGAACGATGTAGATCGCCAACAAAGCCGCGACCACCAGCATCGGTTCATCCGTGAGGGATTGCTGGAAGGTTCGCGCCGTTCCCTGAAATCCGCCATGGACGGTGATGGGGGCCCCGATGCGATTCATGGTCTGGTTGATCGCATCGACGGCGACGCTGAGCGACTCGCCCTCCGGCAGGTTGAAGGCGATGGTCGTCGCCGCGAAGGTTCCCTGGTGGTTCACCGCCAGAGGCGTCGTTCCGGGCGCGAAATGCGCGAACGCCGACAAGGGGATCATCTCCTCCTGGCTGGAACTGACCGCGGCGCCGGTGGAAGTTCCGCCGCGACCGCTGTTCGCCAGCTGGTTCGCGGCCGCATTGCGCGCCGTATCCATCGCGATCGAGGCGGCCGACGTGGATGCGCTGGATGACGAGGATTCGCTCGCGTAGGTGCCCGCGACCGCGTTCGTCGACTGAGTGCCGGACACGGCGCCGGCGGAGGTGCTGACATAGATGTCCTTCAGCACATCGGGATTCTGCCAAAATCGGGGCGCGACCTCCATCACGACGTGATACTGATTGAGCGGGTTATAGATGGTCGAAACCAGCCGCTGGCCGAACGCGTCATAGAGCGTATTGTCGATTTGGCTGGTCGTCAGCCCGAAGCGCGAGGCGGTGTCTCGATCGACGACGAGATCGGTCTCGAGGCCGCCCACCTGTTGGTCGGAATCGACGTCGGTTACCTGCGGAACATCCTGAAGGGCGCGGCGCAGCTTTTCGGCCCACAGGCGCAACTCTACCACGTCATCGCCCTGCAAAGTGTATTGATATTGCGAATTGGCTTGGCGGCCGCCGATGCGGATATCCTGATTAGCTTGCAGAAAGGTCTGCGTACCAAGCACCCGCGCAAGCCTTGGGCGAAGGCGTGCGATGACCTGATCGGCCGAGACATTCCGTTCCGATAAGGGCTTCAGCGCGATGTCCAGTCCAGCCGTGTTGGTAGCCCCACCGCCAATGCTGCCGACAACAGTGGCGATGGCCGGGTCGCGGCGGATGATGCCGACCACCTGATCGAATTTACGCTGCATGAGCTGGAACGAGGTGCTTTGGTCGGCACGAATGCCGCCGCGTAGCTGACCGATATCCTGCTGCGGGAAAAATCCCTTTGGAATATGAATATAGAGATACACGTTCAGGCAAACCGTCAGAAGCAGCATCAGCATCATCAGCGGCCCACGCCTGAGAGCCCAGGCGAGAGTGCGTTCGTAGACTCCTAAAATCCATTCAAAAACGCGTTCGGTATAGCGGAATAGGCCAAAGGGTCCGTGCCCAGGCTCCCCGCCCAGGAAATGGGCGCACATCATCGGCGTGGTCGTCAACGACACGACGAGGGATACGATAATGGCGACCGAAAGCGTGATCGTGAACTCGCGGAACAGGCGGCCGACGACCCCGCCCATCAATAAAATCGGGATAAAGACCGCGATCAGCGAAACGCTCATCGACAGCACGGTGAAGCCAACTTCGCGCGCGCCCAGAAAGGCGGCGCGGATGCGCGACATTCCGGCCTCCACATGGCGGGACGTGTTTTCCATCACCACGATGGCGTCGTCCACGACAAAGCCGGTGGCGATCGTCAGCGCCATGAGCGAGAGATTATCGAGCGTGTATCCGAGGAAATACATGGCGCCGAATGTGCCGATCAGCGATACCGGCACGACGATCGCCGGAATGAAGGCCGCCCGCAGGTTCCGCAGAAAGACGTAGACCACGATCGTCACCAGGACGATCGCGATAATGAGGGAATGCTCGACCTCGCGCAGCGAGGCGCGGATCGTCACGGAGCGATCATTCGCCACGACGATCTTGATGGCGCTGGGGACGGAGGCGTTGAGCTCGGGCAGCATCGCCTTGATGCGATCCACCGTCTCGATGATGTTCGCGCCGGGTTGCTGCGTGACCACGACCGATATCGATGGCTTATCATTGAAAAGCCCGTAATTGCGGATATTCTCCGTCGCGCCGAGCTTTGGATCGGTGATTTCCGCGACATCGGACAGGCGCACCGCGGCGCCGTTGCGATAGGCGACGATCAGCGGGACATATTGTGACGCGAGGTTCGCCTGGTCGTTGGTGTAAACCTGGTAATGAAGATCATCGCTTTCGATCGCGCCTTTCGGCGTATTGGCGTTCGCGGCGGAGATCGCGGCGCGAACGTCCTCGGGGCCGATGCCGTATTTGAACAGGGCGCCTGGGTTCAGCTCCACGCGCACGGCCGGCAACGAACTGCCATTAACCGCCACGTTGCCGACTCCCTGCACCTGAGACAGTTTTTGCTGGATGATGGTCGCCGCGGCGTCATAGATTTGCCCCTGGGTCAGGGTGTCGGAGGTCATCGCCAGGATCAGGATGGGTGGAGACGCCTGGTTCTGCTTGCGATAGGTGGGATTGCTGCGCAGGCTGCTCGGCAAATCCGCCCGCGCGGCGACGATGGCGGCCTGGACATCGCGCGCGGCGCCGTCGATATCGCGGTCGAGCCCGAAGACAAGCTGAATATTTGTGGAGTTGACCGAGCTGGTGGAGGTCATCTCGGTTACGTCGGCGATTTCGCTGAGATGCCGTTCGAGCGGCGTCGCGACTGTCGACGCCATGATCTCGGGATTTGCGCCCGGCATGCTGGCCGAAACGCTGATCGCGGGGCTGTCCGTCTTTGGCAGCGACGCCACGGGTAACAAGGAAAAAGCCACGCAGCCGGCAAGCGCCAAGCCGAGTGTGAGCAATGTGGTCGCCACCGGCCGCGCGATGAACGGTCCCGATAAGTTCAAAATCTTGCCTCGGCCGTCTTGACGCGCATAATCATCCCTGTCGCTCGATGCTTGATACGTATAACGGGTGGAAATCCCGCAACCTGATCGCGTCAAACGCGGCGCCGCACGCGAAGCTTGTGAAAACGCCGCGATGAATGCGAACAATAGATTCGCGTCGCCCACTTTCCGGAGATCCCGTGCCCCTGCCCCAGCAACTGCAAGGCCGTCTATCGGCGCCTATCGTGGCGGCGCCGATGTTTCTGGTGTCCGGACCCGATCTTGTGGTCGAGACGTGTCGTTCGGGCTTGCTGGGCACGTTCCCCGCGCTGAACCAACGCACGACCGAAGGCTATGAGGCGTGGCTCGACGAGATCGAGCGACGCCTTGGCGCGGCCGAGGGCATAGTCGCGCCGTTTGGCGTGAATCTGGTGGTGCATAAAAGCAATTCCCGTTTGCAGGCCGATTTGGAGGCGACCGTCCGCCATCGCGTGCCGCTGGTCATCACCTCGCTGGGGGCCGTGCAATCGGTCGTGGACGCGATCCATTCCTATGGCGGCCTGGTTTTCCACGACGTCATCAACATGAAGCACGCGCGGAACGCGGCCAAGGCGGGGGTGGACGGGCTGATCGCCGTGGCGGCCGGAGCCGGCGGCCATGCCGGGGTCATGAGCCCTTTCGCCATGGTCACGGAAATACGGGATTTCTTCGCCGGGACGATCATCCTGTCCGGGGTGATGAGCCATGGGAAGCATGTGGCGGCCGCAAAGGTGATGGGAGCCGACCTGGCGTATCTCGGCACGCGGTTCATCGCGACGACCGAAAGCATGGCCGCCCAGGGCTTTAAGGAGATGATCGTCGGCGCGCATGCCGCCGACATTGTTTATACCCCGGCGATCAGCGGCGTCGCCGGTAATTTCCTGCGCGCCAGCATCGCCGCCGCCGGGCGCGACCCCGACAACCTGACGGTCGATCACAACAGCGCGCTCAATCTCGAGGGCGAGGCCAAGGTCTGGAAGGACATC
>CAJCJC010000407.1 GCA_903970575.1 Alphaproteobacteria bacterium | reverse complement strand
CCAGAGAGCGGCGACCTTGTCCACCGCGCCCGGATCGGTCCCCGGCGGCGGCGTCAGGATGCACCAGCGGCCCTCGAACACTGTTTCGAACCCGGACGCCGGGCCGGAATTTTCGGTGCCGGCCACCGGGTGCCCAGGCACGAGTTGAACGTGATCCGGCAGCATGCCCGGCAGATCGCGCACCACCGGCGTCTTGACCGAGCCCACATCGCTGACGACGGCGCCCGGTTTCAGAACCGGAGCAATCTTGCCGACGATTTCCGCGTAAGCGCCCAAAGGCGCGGCGATGACCACGAGATCGGCGTCACGGGCGGCCTCGGCCGGGTCCCCCGTCACGACATCGGCGAGGTTCAGACGCATGATTGTCGCCCGCGCCTCCTCGCTTGAGTCGCAAGCAACCAGCGTGTTGGCCATCCCATGAGCCTTAATCGCCCGCCCGAGCGACGAGCCGATCAGCCCGAATCCGATGATCGCGACCCGATCGAAGATCGCCGCGCTCATGCGCCCCCCCTGGGCTCGTTCCGGCCGAGAAAGGCGTCGAGCGCGGCGATGAGCTGGGCCAGTTCATCCTCCGTGCCGATGGTGATCCGCAGGCAATCGGGCAAGCCGTAACTGCCCATCTGGCGCACGAGCACGCCGCGCGCCTTGATAAACAGCCGCGCCTCTTCGGCGTCATGCGGAGACATCGAGACCAGCAGAAAATTGGCCACGCTCGGGTGCACTTTAAGGCCGAAGCCTTCGAGCTTTTCGGCGAGCCAGGGGCGCCATTTATCGTTATGGGCCTTTGAGCGCGCGAAATGCTCCGTATCCGCCAGGGCGGCGATGGCCGCCTCCATTCCCGGCGCATTCATGTTGAACGGTTGCCGAATGCGGTTCAGAACATCGGCGATCGCGGGCGGGCAGTAGGCCCAGCCCACCCGCGCCGCGCCAAGCGCGTAAATCTTGGAGAACGTATGGGTCACGACGACATTCGGATAGTCGTCGACCCAGCGATGTCCCGCGCTGTAATCCTCGCGATCGACATAGTCGGCATAAGCCGCGTCGAGCACGACGATGGTATCGACCGGAACGCCCGCCAGCAGCCGCCCGATTTCATCGCTATTGAGATATGAGCCGGTCGGATTGTTGGGATTGGCCAGGAAGATGATCCGCGTGCGCGCCGTGACCGCCGCCAGCATCGCGTCGACATCGGTGCGAAGGTCCGTTTCCGGAACCTGGATCGGAACGGCGCCGACGCTGCGCGCGACGATGGGATAGGCGAGGAAGCCATGCGCCGAATACAGAACCTCATCCCCAACGCCGGCATAGCCGACGCCGAGTAGGTAGAAAATCTCGTCCGATCCCGCGCCGCAGACGATCCGCGCGGGATCGAGCCCGTAATGCGTCCCGATCGCCGCGCGCAACGCCGTCGCGCCGCCATCGGGATAGCGATGCAGCTCGGCGGCGACCCTGGCGTAGGCCTCCATCGCATGCGGACTGGGCCCAAGCGGATTCTCGTTGGACGCGAGCCGCGCGGGATTGGCGATGCCGGCGACCGTGGACTCGCCGCCGACATAGACCGCGATGTCGAGAATCCCCGGCTGGGGCGTTGGACCTGCCATCATCGTCCTGAACTTTTAAGAATTGCCGGCGCCGGCAAGTAGAAGCGGCCTCGCGTAGCCGCCGATGATATCGGCCTGAACGAACGCGCCGCCCAGTTCAGCGCCTATCGCGGACAACCGCGAATCGTCCTTCTCGACCGCGCCATCGAGCTCCAGGAGATGAACGCTGTTATCCGGATCGGTTCCGGAGCTCGCCAGCGGGCTCGCGCCGTCAAAGCCCGCCTGCGCGACCACGCCAAGGATCCGGCCGCGACTCGTGCGTTCGCAGAGCCGGATCGCCAAGAGGCTGGCCTCCAATTCGGAAATGTCGCGGCCCCAGGGCGCGATGACCAGCGCCTGATCCCCGCTCCCGTTCGAGACGAAGGGCAAGCGGCTGACAATTTCCGGAATCTTGCCGTCCTGTCCCATCAGCATCGGCCACCAGGCGCGGTGATCGCCATCGAAAGGCATGGGCAGAACGCCGACCTCCGCGGCTCCATCCAGGATCGCGCGGAGACAGGCAGAGGCTGTGGGAACCACCAGCAGGTTCGCCATGCCGCCATAATGGTCCCGGGCCAGACGCGCGGCGGCTTCGAACCCTGGCGGGGCGTGAACCGCGGCGGTCAGCGGCTTTTGCATATGCGTCGTGCCGCTGAACATTTCGCGCCACATCGCGATCAGCGCGGGAATGGGAAAGTCGCCTTCATGCGCGGCGGCCAGGCGGCGCAAAATCGTCGCCTCGCGCCCCGGACGCAAGGCCGAGCCTGAATCGATATTGCCGGAATCCATCTTGATCGCCCGGACCTGCTCCACGATCGCCCCGCGCTTGACGACAAGCTGGTGAAGGGCGTTATCGATAGAGTCGATTTCACGACGCAGACGATCGAGCGGTTGGTTCGCAGGGGACATGATATTATCTACGCTTACGGGCCGATCCGGCATTAGCATCTATCTGTAACGATCGTCCCGACGGGACGCAAAAGGCAAAGCAATGGTCAGGCCCAAAACGAGGATCACGTCCGACATCATGGTTGATCAATGAAACGTGCTCCCAGCGCGGCGCTTTCTCATACGGGCGAGCGAAAACGCGACCCTGACAATAGCATAGTTTTGGGCGTGGATACGCCGATGAGGTTGGATAGCGGCGCGATGCTCGGGCCGTTCACCCTGGCCTACCAGACCTATGGCGCACTGAATGCGGCGAAGTCGAACGCGGTGCTGGTTTGCCACGCCCTGACGGGAGACCAGTACGCGGCGGACGACCACCCGCTGACGGGCCGCCCCGGCTGGTGGTCGACCCTGATTGGCCCCGGCAAGCCAATCGACACCGAGCGCTATTTCGTCATCTGTCCCAATGTCATCGGCGGCTGCATGGGTAGTTCGGGGCCGCGCGAGATCAACCCCGAGACCGGCCGCGCCTGGGGCCTCGATTTTCCGGTCATCACCATCGGCGACATGGTGCGGGCGCAGGCGCTGCTGCTCGACGCGCTGGGCATCGGGCAACTTTTCGCGGTGGTTGGCGGCTCCATGGGCGGGATGCAGGCGCTGGAATGGGCGTCGTCCTATCCCGAGCGCGTGTTCGCCGCGATTCCGATCGCGACCGCGGCCCGCCATTCCTCGCAGAACATCGCCTTTCACGAGGTTGGCCGGCAGGCGATAATGGCCGATCCGGAGTGGGATTCCGGCGGCTATCTCGGCAGTGGGCGGAGCCCCTCGCGCGGCCTCGCCGTCGCGCGGATGGCCGCGCACATCACCTATCTGTCGGAAGCCGCTCTGCACCGGAAATTCGGGCGCAACCTGCAGGACCGGCTGGCCATCACCTATGGCTTCGACGCCGATTTCCAGGTCGAAAGCTATCTCCGCCATCAGGGCTCGACCTTCGTCGACCGGTTCGACGCCAATTCCTATCTCTATATCACCCGCGCCATGGATTATTTCGATCTGGCAGCTGAGCATGGCGGACAGCTGAGCAACGCCTTCGACGCGTCCCCGGTCAAGTTCCTAGTGGTGTCGTTCACCAGCGACTGGCTGTTTCCAACGCCGGAGGCGCGCGCCATCGTCCGCGCGCTGACCAACGCATCGGCGTCCGTGTCGTTCGTCGAGATCGAGACCGACAAGGGCCATGACGCATTCCTGCTTGAGGAGCCGGAGCTGTTCCGGACCATCAGCGGATTTCTGGATGGCTGCGCCGAGCAGCGGGGCCTGCCCCAATCCCGGCCGAGCGGCGCGGCGCAGATCGACCGGAAGGCGCAACGGCCGCGCCGGGGAATCCGCACGGACCTTAAGCTCATCGCCGACATGATTCAGCCGTCGACGCGCGCGCTGGACGTCGGGTCCGGCGACGGCGCGTTGCTGGAATATCTCGTGCATGAAAAAGGCGTCGATGGCAGAGGCCTGGAGCTCGACCCCGATGGCGTTCACCTGTCGCTGGCGCACGGGCTGGCGGTGATTCAGGGCGACGCGAACACCGACCTCGCCAATTACGCCGACGGCGCCTTCGATTACGTGATCCTGTCCAAAACGCTACAGGCGATGCGCGATCCCCGGACCGTTCTGGAGCATCTGGTCAGGATCGGCAGCCACGCCGTCGTTTCGTTCGAGAATTACGGCCATTGGCGCACGCGGCTTGGCCTGCTGCTGGGCGGCCGCGCGCCGGTCGATCCCGATCGCCCCTATAGCTGGTGGGAATCCCCCAACATCCATCCCTGTACGATCACCGATTTCATCGGCCTCGCCCGCGCCATGAACATCGAAATCGAGGAAGCCGTGGTGCTCGGCCCCGCCGGCCGGATCGTCCGCAGCGCCAGGCCAAAGCCCTCCGCGAATCTATTCGCCGAGCAGGCTGTTTTTCTGCTGAGACGGCGGTGACGCAGATGCCGACCGCTTCCGCCGTCCTTGCGAGCGAAGCGCGGCAATCCAGAATTTTGGCCGTGCGAAACTTTGTCCGATAAAGCAGTGAGTAAAATGATCACCCTTGGTCCCGTTTACATATGGCGAGCGATAACCTGGTGGATCGGCGTTCTGGCTGCATGCCTGATAGCGACCGGCGGCGCTAACAACGCTCTTTCTCAGCTTTAGACCACGACCACCAAAGCGATCCACGCCCGGTCGGCGGAAAGTCTTGGAAACTTGCCCTATACGCCAGCTCATGATAAGAACGAACCATGGACGATACGCGGAGCCTTGACGATTTGAAAGACCTTGGCGCTGGCCGGCCGGCGTCGGATGAGGTTCTGCGCCTTTATCGTCAAGCCTTTGACGACTATGGCGTACGCGCGCTGTGGAACTGGCGCGACCTTGAGCAACCGACAATCACGCAAGCCTTGTCGATCGCCGATTCCCTGAGGACGGAGGGCAATCTCAAAGCGCGCGGCCTGGCCATCCAAATCGAGCAGGCGTGCCGTGCCGCTCTCTAAAGTCCAAAGCGCCATCTTCCGCGCCCTTGCCTCCTGCCGCGGCCCCGATAGTTATGTGGCCGGCTCGACGCCGTTGCATCGCGACGGGCCACGCTTTTCAGGCGATATCGACATCTTTCATCACCAGGAAGAGCGGGTTGCCCTGGCCGCCACCCAGGACGCCGAGATCCTGGCCGATGCCGGCTTCACCGTCGAATGGCTTCGGCGAGAGCCGGGCATTTACGCGGCTTCGGTTCAGCTTCGGGGTGAGAGCACCAAACTTGAATGGGTGCGCGACAGCGATTTCCGGTTTTATCCAGCGCTGCCGGACGCGCTGTTCGGCTATACGCTTCACCCTGCTGATATCGCAACCAACAAGGCCCTCGCGGCGGCCGGGCGCCGCGCACCCCGTGACGCGCTTGATCTTCTCTATATTCATGAACGCCATTTACCGCTTGGCGCGGTCATCTGGGCGGCGGTCGGCAAAGACACCGGCTACTCGCCCGAAAGCCTCATCTCCGAAATCCGCCGCAACGCCCGCTATCGCGCCGACGAATACGAAGCCCTGGAGATGGCCGCGCCGATCGATGCCGGCGCGGTCGCCCGGAAATTGCGCGCGGCGCTCGATGAAGCCGAAACCTTCGCGCGCGCCATGCCGGCCGGCATGGAAGGGCTCCTGTTCTTACAGGACGGGCAGCCGGTGCAGCCCAATCCCGCCGCCCTTGAAAGCTATGCCGAAATGGCCGGAAAGCGGCAGGCGCATTGGCCATCGTCGTCCGAAATCGGTTCCGCCATGCTTGAACGCTATGGCGCGCCAGACGCTTCGCCCACCTGATGTCCCTGGCCTTGGAGCCCTTTTCACCACCGCGAAGAAACGCAATCGGCATCTTGCCAAGGCTATGAAAATACACGCGGCGGCGAATAATCGCGTTCCCCACTGCGAAGTCCGTTCTTCCGCCCGCCGACCAAAGCTGTATGATAATTTATGATAAAAACCCTGCGCACCGCCGTCGCCTGGATCGCATGGCCCGGGCTGCTTCTGCTCAGCATCCTGGCTACCGCGCTAGGGTTCGCGCTGGGGCAGGAGATGATCGCGTTTTATCTGACCTATACGGCGCTCGCGATCGTGCTTCTGTTGTTGGAGCGCTGGACGCCGCATGAGGAATCCTGGCAGGGGCGTGACGGACAGCTCCCGTCCGATATTGGGCATACGGTGGTCAGCACCGCCGCCGTCCAGGGCATGCTCGCGTTCAGCGGCATGGTCGGCGTTTCCGCTGGAATGAGCGCGATCGCAAGGCCGGGCGCCGGCATTTGGCCGCTGCACTGGCCGCTCGCGGCGCAAATCGTCCTGGGGCTGGTCGTGCTGGAATTCCCGCTTTACTGGGCCCACCGCATCGCGCATCAAGTCAAGGCGGTATGGTATTTTCACGCGGTCCATCACAGCGTGGAGCGGCTAACCGTCCTTAACTCGGGCCGCTTTCACTTCGTAGACGCTATCAAGAGCGTTCTGCCGGGCATCGCGCTGCTGGTGGCGGTGGGGGCGCCGATGGATGTGATGACGTGGCTTTCCGCGATCGGCGCCTATATCGGCATCCTCACCCACTGCAATGTCGCGATGCGCTTCGGCGTTCTGTCGCTGGTGTTCACCACGCCGGAACTGCATCGCTGGCATCACAGCCAAAATATGCGCGAGGGCAACAGGAATTACGGCGAAAGCCTCATGATCTGGGATTGGGTTTTCGGCTCCTGGTTCAACGAAAATCGCCGCCCGCCCGCCGAT
>CAJCJC010000406.1 GCA_903970575.1 Alphaproteobacteria bacterium | reverse complement strand
TCGCTGACGCGGACCTTCAGGCCGCGGCGCCGGCCGCCGCCATCGCCGCCTTCGCCAATTCCGGCCAGATCTGCAGCGCCGGCACGAGGCTGTTCGTAGAGCGCGGCATCTACGATGACTTCATCGCCGAGGTCGCCGCGTTCGGCGCGACGCTGAAGCTGGGAGACGGACGAGACCCCGGCACCGATCTTGGACCCCTGGTCTCGGCCAGGCAGCGCGAGCGGGTCGAGGCCTATCTCCACAGCGCCCGCAACGATGGCGCGCATGTGTTCTCCGGTGGCGGCCGCCCGGAAGGCGAGGCGTTCGCGCAGGGCTATTTCGTGTCGCCGACGGTTTTGACCGGCGTCAGCGAGGACATGCGCGTGGTCCAGGAAGAGGTGTTCGGCCCCGTGCTGGCGGCCATGCCATTCGACACGATCGAGGAGGTCACGCGCCGCGCCAACGCTACCCCGTTCGGGCTCGGCGCCGGCGTGTGGACCCACGACGGCGGCAAGGCGCTGCGCATGGCGCGGGACCTCCGCGCCGGCTCGGTCTGGGTCAACGCCTATAACGTCCTCGACCCCGCCATCCCGGCCGGCGGCTTCAAGGAAAGCGGCTACGGGCGGGAATATGGCGTGGACCATCTGAACGACCACATGAACGTGAAGTCGCTCTGGATGAAGATGGGGTAAATTAACCGCTCCGGATCGTCTTTTTCTCAATCATGCCAATGTGATGACGAAAAGCTAATTCTCCGCCGAGCCATCCAGTCACGCTGAGAATTAGGACAACGGCCCCGGAGAGTATAAGTCCTGTCGGCACAATAACGCCGGTGAGGTCTTCCGTTCGCTGCCAGAAATTCCAAGCGGTGATCACTAAAGCTACGTCGTTTCCGATAAAATGCACCCATCCTGCCGCAAGCGCACGGGCGCGTCTCACAGCCAGGAAGTCGACCAGGCCCGCCATGGCGGCCACAACGCCGGTTAATAACCCTACCCCAATCAGCCATAATGACCCGCGAGCCCAGAACATATCTCCAGAACGCCAGAACATGACGTCGGTAAGAAATGCGCTCACGAGTAATGTAATCGGAAACGCAGCCAGGAAAGGATGAAGAGGATGCTTGGCGATCGCCGCAGCGCTTTCCGTTCGGCCCAGCCCATTGGTACGCATAGTTACCTCCATGAAGAAAGTGAAAGAACTTCGAACTCTCCAATCAACCTCATGCGCCGCCGATAGCCTTGATGACCTTGCCGGTTCCGCCCCAATTTTCGCAGATTTCAGTCTGATCGTTCCCTGCCGTTACATTCGGGGCAAACATCTTCGCCAGTACCGACAGTTCCGCAGGCGCGTCATCACCGGGATTGGGTATCTCGCATGGACTGGCGGCCGATGCGGGATTCATTCAGCGGCCACGGCGGCAACGTCCCGTTCGCTCGGCCTTTGGCGGCTAGGCCGATCGGCCGGCTCCTTGTGCCGGCGATATGTCGCCAGCGCCTGCCCTACGATCTGGTCCATGTTATAATAGCGGTAGGTCGCGAGCCGGCCAACGAACAGGACATCGGACGACTTGTCCGCCAGAGTTTTGTAGCGGTCGAACAGAAGCTGGTTTTCTGGTCGGGGCACGGGATAGTAGGGATCGCCGTCAGCACGAGGGAATTCGTAGGTCACGCTGGTTCTAGGCGCGACCTGTCCGGTGAGATGCTTGTATTCGGTGACCCGCGTGTAGGGTATCGCCTCGGAGGGATAGTTCACCACCGCTGTGGGCTGAAACCACTCCGTATCCTTTGTCTCGTGGCGGAACTCCAGCGAACGATAGGGCAGCTTGCCGAAGCAATAGCCGAAATACTCATCGATCGGCCCGGTATAAACCAACTTGTCGTAAGAGAGCCGCTCCTTGATCTCGTCGAAATCCACGCCGAGGCCGATATCGATCAAGGGATGATGAAGCATTCGGTTAAACATCGCGGTATAGCCGTCCGCCGGCATCGCCTGGAATCGGTCGGTGAAATAACGATCGTCTTCGCACGTCCGCACCGGCACCCGAGACGTCACCGATTTGTCGAGTTCCGCGGGGTCGACGCCCCACTGCTTGCGCGTGTAGCCGCGAAAGAAGATTTCATACAGCTCGCGGCCGACCCGCGACACAACCACATCCTCGGAGTTCCGGATTGGGTCGGACGGCGCCGCGCGGGACGCCAGGAAAGCCTCAACCTCCGCATCGGTTTCCAAGGAGAGACCGTATAGCGTGTTCAGGGTGGTCCGATTGATCGGCATCGGGACCCGGATTCCGTCTATATCCGCGAGAACCCGGTGCTCATACGGTCGCCACGCCGTGAACCGGGACAGGTAGTCAACGATCTCGTCGCTATTCGTGTGGAAAATGTGAGGGCCATATTTGTGAATGAGGATGCCCGCCTCATCCTTCATATCGAAGGCGTTTCCGCCAACATGGTCGCGGCGATCGATGACCAGGACCCGCTTCCCTCCGTCCGCCGCCAGCCGCTCCGCCATCACCGATCCGGCGAAACCGGCGCCCACGACCAGATAATCGTAATGCCGCCGGGGCAGTTTCGCCGGTCGACGGTCCAGCATGGCTTGCTCCATCAGCGCCGCCATACGGGACGCGGTGACGTCCCATGACAGGCCTGCAAGAAGCTGGTCCGCTTCCTCCAGCCATGCCCCGTCGGGATCATGGGCCAACCGTAGCGCATGCTCGCAAGCATCGATGAATTCCGGGAGATCGCCGGCGATGCGCACGCCCTCGATGCCGCCATAGTCATGAACCACGTCGGCGATCGG
Organism: Alphaproteobacteria bacterium; assembly: GCA_903970575.1. Taxonomy (GTDB): domain Bacteria; phylum Pseudomonadota; class Alphaproteobacteria; order BOG-932; family Roseiterribacteraceae; genus BOG-932. The sequence goes on along the minus strand of CAJCJC010000406.1, from coordinate 929 downwards.
CGTCGAAACGACAGGCAGGCCCGCGGCCAGATATTCTGGAGTCTTCGTCGGGCTAATGAAACGGGTTGCCTCGTTGATCGCGAAGGGCATCAGCGCGACGTCCCATTCCGCCACGTAAAGCGGCAGTTCTTTATAGCTCTTCGCACCCAGGTATCTGATATTCGCCCCGCGTGGCAGATCGGCCTCGTCGATCTTGACCACCGGCCCGATCAATTCCAGGGTCCAGTCCGGCCGCGCCGCGGCCAATCCCGCCAACAACGCGATATCCATCCGCTCATCGATCACGCCAAAAAAGCCAAGCGTGGGCGAACGCGGTTCCGACGAGACGCCGGCCGCCCTGACGTTACGCGCGCGGGCGAAATGGGCGCGTTCGACGCTGGAGGGAAAGAGGTGAACGGAATGGTGGGCCTGTCGCTTTGCCTGATACAGGCTATGGCCGCCGGTGAAGACAAGATCGGCCACGGAAAGGAGCTCATTCTCCAGCCCAATCAACTCAGGCGGGGCGAACTTGAAATTCGCCAGTTCGTCCATGCAGTCATACACCGTGCAGGCAACACGCAAGTCGCGCGAAAACGGCAGCATCATCGGCGTGTAATACCAGCGGATGACAGGGCCGGCCGCCAGGCTCTGCTTAAACCTTCGAAGAAGGCCGGCCAGACAGCCCTGGGATTCTTCGGCGCCGAGAGAAGCTGGCATGCAAGGCGTAACGACGACAATATTGTCGCCACCCGACTGAATCCTAAGCTCCGGCGCGCTTTCAACTCCGGTCAACTCAGGCTCTTCCCAAAATACCACCTGCCCTGTTTCGGTAAAACGCTGCATTAAATGCTGCGGCCTTTGCAGAACAAAATTCCATCTTAAATGCGAGAAACAAATAATAGTAAATTTAGATTTTTCAAAATCTGATGTTTTATCTATGAAAATCTTAA
>CAJCJC010000405.1 GCA_903970575.1 Alphaproteobacteria bacterium | reverse complement strand
ATGGCGAAAATGGAGAATATCTACAAGCACTTCTCACCCGAACTCGCCTGCGAACTCGCCGTCATGCAGTTCTTCCTGTCGTTCCGCTTCATCGCGCGGATGGCGCTGCATTACCCCCAGATTTGGCATGAGATGTGGGCGGCGGTGGAGCGGGGCCGCAAGATCGGCATGGCGTCCGACCCCTATGTGATGGCGCGCTACGAGGACGTGTTCGGCCTGACGCCGGAGGCGGCGCGCGAGGCGCTGGGGGTGCGGGCGGTGGAGGCGGTGGACACGGCGGCGCCGTCGCGCATCTGGGACGGGCGGGGCTGAGCAGGAGCGAGTATGGCCCGCGCGAGGCGCGGTCTGGCGAGATAGGCGCGGTACGTCCCCCGCTCCAGCATCAGCAGGCCTGAAAAACAGATCAGGTGGAAGGTCGCGCTGATCGCCGCGGATTGCAGCGGCGGTTCGAAAAGGCATAGGAACAGGAACGCGCCCAGCGACGCGACGATGGCGGCGCCGACCTTTTCCCCGCGCTTCATCGCGCGGCGCGCGCCGATAATCGCGGCGCCGACCAAAGTGAGGAAAGCCGCCAGGCCGGTAAGGCCGGATTCGAACAAGATCATCAGATACTGGTTCATGATCTGCCATCGATCATGATCCTCGTCCGAGAAATACCACCGGTCGATTCCGTCCGTGAAATCGCCATTGGCGACCAGTTGGCGCCCGTCGGGCCCGATCAGCCGCACGTCGCGTATGTCGATCTCGTCATCGCGCGGGCTGGCTTGAAACGCCAGATCGACGGGCATGCGAAACGGACCGAACCCCGCGCTCGAATCCCGCGCCGCGGTGAAGAACTCGACGGTGATGTTCTGCCATTCCCCGGCCGTCGTCGGCCGCAGATCGTGGCCAATGCAATTGCGCGAATAGAGGACAAGTTTCTCGCAAATCAACGCGCTCGCGTAGGATTTCCCATCCGGCGAACGCACCGACACGGTCAGTTCATACTTGGCGTCCGCCCCCACCGGGACCTTCTGGCCGAGATAGAAGGAATCGCCCGTGGTAAGACGGAGGAAGGCCTGCCGGTCTTCGGTAATCACCGAAAAATCGCTCCGCCCGTCGCCCACCCGCGCCGCTACACGGGGGAAAGAACCGAGGCCCATGCCGAAGATCGCGCTCGTGATGCTGTCGTCGCCCAGGTTGAGCCGACGGGCCACGGCTTCCTCGCTATGCACAATACTGGCCGCGCCCGCGCCGATTTGCGTGCTGAAGGCGGAATAAATCACCAGGGTCGCGGCGACCACGACGATCAAAGCCAGGCCGTATACGGCCTGCAGCAATTTATGGCCGAAGCCTCGCTTTTTTTGCCTGCGCGCCCGCGCCTCGACGCTAGGGGCCGGCCTGCCCAGGAAGGTCAGGATCGCGGCGATCGCGGCGGCCACGTAGACGATAATGGAGAAACTGAAAAACACGACATAGATCGCCGCGACATCCAGAAGGCGCATGGCGAACCGCTCCAGCCGGCGCGTGCGGTTCCGGCGCAGCAAGGCGAAAGGCAGCGCGGCCGCGACATAGACGCCAAGATGTCCGCCGCCCACATTCATGCTCGCGAATGGACCCGACGCGGGATACAGCTCAAGGATGTCGAACGGACCTGAAAAAAGAGCCCGCTCGACAAAGGTCTCGGCGGCGACGACGGATAACCCAACCAGAATTCCAAGCGCCAGCAACCTGATCGCGTCGCCGCTCACCCGCTCGCGATGACGCAGAAACGGCATAAGAACCAGAGCGATCGCAAAGCCCTTGACCGCGGAAAGCGCGTTATCCGGCCGCATATAGGCAAGGCTCGATGTCCCATGCGCGCCGTATCGCGATTCCAGCCCAATCACGCAGGCTAAGAGCATCGAAAATCCACAGAAAAATACGATTGCCCGCGCCGGCCCTTTCGGCAGCAAATCCGCGACGAGCGGCGGGTCGCGAATGGCTAGGATCGCGATCGTGATAAGGACGAAAAGATCGGATTCGCCCACCATGGTCCAACCGGTCCAGGGCGTCAGGCTGAAGCTTGCGATGACCGCGGGAACCACGACCAGCCATAGGCCGGACCAACGCCATAAAGCCGCGGCATAGATCGAAAGCGCGCCAGCCAGGAACCAGATAGGCAGGGGATAACGCCAAAAAAACAGGCCGGTCGCTAGCGCGCAGAGGGTGGCGATGACCAAGGCCGCGATCTTCGGACGCAACGCAAGGCGTTCCCCGGCTCCGAGCGCGATCAGGTTGATGGGCCGGGCGCCGGCCGCGGGAACGATCGGCGCCTCGTCCGGGCTGGCCGTCGAACGATGAACAGGCGCGGGATCGGCGGATGAGCGCTGCATGCGGGCGCGATCGGCCGCCGCCTTTATCATCGTTTCGCGCTCGAGCAGTCGCCAGACTGTCGGCATGGCCCTAAACGCGACGGCGGCGGCGGCGGCGGCAATAATCGGATCTGTAAAATCCGGCCGCAGTCCAGGCTTCAGCCAGCGTCCAACCTCAATCATCAGGGAGAGTAGAAACGCGAGAAAAGCCGAGAACCTGGCCCCGTCCCGCCAGAGGCCCTGGCGAACCCAGATCATGATCCCGATCGGTGCAAAGAGCGCGATGTGGACCACCAGGCTCTGCGTCGCCCTGACCTTGGTGACGATATAAAAGTTCCAGAACGGCAGCATCTGCCGAACCTCGAGGCTATTGATCGCCTGGTCCAGCCCAATCCATTGCCGGCTAACGATGCCGTTCGCAAAAATGAGCACGAGCGCGTAAAGCAACATCGTCAGCGGAACGTAGCGGTAAGCGATGTAGTGCCATTTGCGTAAATCCATGCGGTAGATAAGCCGCATGAACAGAAGGCCGAGCCAGATGCCGACCATGCGATAGACGATGGCGACAGCGTATGGGTTTGCGCTCAGGACGAACAGCGTCATGAATTCAATGAAAAGAACGAGGAGAAGGCCTCTCAGCAACTGGCCGCGGAGAGAGAGGGAACGATAAAGCGCGGCGAGAAGCATGCCGACCGGCGCCATGGAAAGGGCGTCGCCGAGTACGACAAGAACACGGAAACCGATCCCCGCGCCCGCGCCCGGGAAACTCAGAATGGTCTCCGGAATTTGCCGAAATCGGGCTTCGAGATCGATGCGATCGAGGGCGATATCGAGCGGCATCAGAAAATACGTGATAAGAAAGAGCGTATACCCACCCAGCAGAATGATCAGGCCCGTGCCGTCTTTGAACCGCTCCGCGATCCTCGGGACAAAGCGCGTCGAAATCAGGCCCGAAAGGATTATGCCGAACGCCAGGCCTATCGTTTGAGACGTGACATAATTCAGCGTGACGGTTCGCGGCGGGAAAAAGAGCTGGGCGTATTTGACGCTCAGAATGAACGTAAAACCAATGAGAAAGGCGATGGCGCCGCTACCCCCCCATGGTAGCCGCCGAAACCGTAGCGACGCCATGAGCAAATAACCGAGCGGGATCAATAAAAGAAGGTTGGCGATCCAGTCAGGTCGCTGATCCGCCCCGTGTTCGACGAACCGCATGGCCAGGAATTGCCGCCAGGCCTGCGCCGCGCCGATGGCGACGAAATGCATTCCATCCGGTCCCAGCACGAGACTGCTGTAGACGATCCACAGCGCATAGCACAGCGCCGCCGCTACAAGATGGCCACGTTCGCTGGGCATCAGTGTCAGTTTAACCTTTTGTAATCAATAATTTATATATCATATGGCATATTATGCTTCAGCCGGTCTCTTTCGCTGGCCTTGTTTGCTGCATCGATGTCTCGGACGTAATCGCATAGGGCGGCCTCCATGATACGCTCGCCCTACCTGAACCGGAATCCAAAATCCATCTCTTGTCTTGACCGGAAAACCAAACTTGGTTGAAGTCGCTCATGGATTCGACTTTTAGCTTACCTCTTGCCGGCTTATTGCTTCAGGGCGTCCTCGACGGAGCTGTGTTCTGGCGGGAAGAAGCAACGTTGATCGTCGCCGATCTCCATCTTGAGAAGGGGTCGAGTTTCGCCGCGCCCATCAAGCCGCGGTTCCTGCCTCCCTATGATACGCGAGCGACAATCGATCGCCTGGAACGCCTATTCACGCTCTACGCCCCCAAACGGATGATCTGCCTCGGCGACTCGTTCCACGACCGCGACGCGGCCAGCAGAATGGACGCGGCGGACGCGGCGCGCATCGCCGCCATGACATCGTCCTGCGATTGGATATGGATCGCGGGAAACCACGATCCCGCCCCCTCCAGCCAATGGGGCGGCAGCATTTTGCGCGAGATAGCGATCGGAGGAATCGTGTTTCGCCACCGGGCCGATCACTCGGACCTGGCGACGGGCAACGGTGAGGTCTCCGGGCATTTCCATCCAACGGCGGCGGTGGCGACAAGGGCGACCCGGATTTCGGGACGTTGCTTCGCCAGCGACGGGAAGCGCCTGCTGCTTCCCGCCTTCGGCGCCTATGCTGGTGGGTTGAACGTGCTCGACCCCGCGATCTCCGGGCTTTTCGGCTTGGCTTTCACCGTTGTCATGCTGGGACGCAGGCGCATGTTCGCCTTCTCGAGCGCGCAGCTTTCGCCATGATCGCGCCAAGGGCTCACGCGCCGCCGGCCACCAGGGACATGGCCGACGTAACCAAGGCGGCGCCGAACCGAACGATGGTGACGATCATCCTGATGATGGCCACAATAATGCAGGCCCTCGACACCACCATCGTGAACGTCGCGCTCCCTCATATGGAGGGAAGCCTAGGGGCGACCCAGGATCAGATCGCCTGGGTTTTAACATCCTATATCGTCGCCGCGGCGATCATGACCCCCGCGACCGCGTGGCTGGCCGGACGCCTTGGCCGCACCCGCCTGCTTATCGTCGCGATGGGCGGCTTCACTTTCGTATCGGTCCTTTGCGGTCTGGCTGGCAGCATCGATCAGATGGTGCTGTTTCGGATTTTGCAGGGCATCTTCGGCGCACCGCTTATGCCGCTCTCGCAGGCGATCCTTTTGGATACGTTCTCCCGCAAAGAGATTCCGCGCGCCATGTCGATCTGGGGGATGGGCGTTATGGTCGCGCCGATCCTTGGGCCAACGCTGGGGGGTTACCTGACGGAAGACTTTAGCTGGCGTTGGTGCTTCTACATCAACCTTCCTATCGGAATTTTGACGGTTCTGGGGGCGGTCGCCTTTCTGCCGGAGACACCGCGATTGCGGGACCGAAAATTCGATTGGCTTGGATTTTCGTTTCTCAGCCTCGCGATAGCGGCGCTGCAGCTCGCTCTCGACCGCGGCGAGCAACTCGGCTGGTTTCAATCAACAGAGATCGATGTCGAGATCGTCCTCAGCATCCTCGGCCTTTATATGTTTATCGTACATAGCCTGACCTCGCCCCGGCCGTTCATAGATCTTGCGCTGTTTCGCGATCGTAACTTCATTTTTTGTATATTGCTGGCCGGGATGACCAACATCATCTTCAATGGCTCGTTCGTCCTATCGCCGCAATTGCTGCAATCGGAGCTGAACTATCCCGTGGTTACGGCAGGGCTGGTGATGGGACCAAGAGGCTTTGGCACGATCGCGGCGATGCTGATTTATGGAAAGATCGCGAACAGAATCGATCAGCGCGCGCCAATTTTGCTCGGCCTGGTCGCGATGGGCTGGACGATGTACGAAATGTCCGGATGGTCCATGATGATCGGTCCACG
>CAJCJC010000404.1 GCA_903970575.1 Alphaproteobacteria bacterium | reverse complement strand
GGCCGCGCTCAGCATGTCCTGGGTGGTCTCGTACAACGCCGCCTGTGTGTCCTCGCCCGGCATGTCGAGTTCGCCGCGCGCCGCCAATGTCGCGAACCGCGTGCCCTCTTCGATCGTCAATTGATAGACGGAGAGATGCTCCGCGCCCTTAGCGATGGCTAGCGCCAGCTCCGCCCGCCATGCCGCGACGGTCTGCGCCGGCCGCGCATAGATCAGGTCGAACGATGTTCGGCCGAAATGACCCTGGGCGACGCCGAGCGCCTCCAGCGCCTCGCTGGCGTTATGCCGGCGGCCAAGGAAGGTCAGCGAAGCATCATCCAGCGCCTGCACGCCAAGCGAGATGCGGTTTACGCCGGCCAGCGCCAACGCGGCGAATCGGCCGGATTCGACCGAACTCGGGTTCGCCTCCAGCGTGATCTCGACGTTATGCGCGACCGGCCAACGCCCGGCGACTCGGTCTATCAATGCCGCGACCGCGGCCGGCTCCATCAGCGAGGGCGTGCCGCCGCCGAAGAAGATCGAAGTTACCTCCCGGCCGGCGGTTCGCCCGGCGTAATGGTCGATCTCGGCGGTCAGCGCCGCCCGCCACCGCGCGTGGTCCACCTGCTCGCGGACATGCGAGTTGAAATCGCAATAGGGGCATTTGGACAGGCAGAATGGCCAATGGACGTAGATGGCCAGCGGCTTCGGTTCGGCGTTCGCCGCCGCCGCCCCCTCACCCTCCCGCTGACGCGGGTCCCTCCCTCTCCCCGTGGGGGCAAGGGCTTTTACCCGAAGCATCGCTGGACGAGCTGCGCGAAGGCGTCGGCGCGGTGGCTCATGCGGTGTTTGTCGTTTGGGTCCATCTCGGCGAAGGTGATGTCATGCCCGTTCGGGATGAAGATGGGGTCGTAGCCGAAGCCGCGCTCGCCGCGCCCGGGGAAGACCAGCCGGCCGTCGACGCGGCCCTCGACCGTCTCGGCATAGCCATCGGGCCAGGCGAGCGCGAGGGCGCAGATGAAATGCGCGGCCCGGTCGCCCTTGCCGAGCTCTTGCTGGACGCGGTCGATCGCGAGGCTGAAATCCTTGTTTGGGCCGGCCCATCGGGCGGAATAAATGCCCGGCGCCCCGCCCAAGGCCGGAACCACAAGCCCCGAATCGTCGGCCAGCGCCGGCAGCTTCGCGCCGGACGCGGCGGCCCTGGCCTTCAGCGCGGCGTTGCCGATGAAACTTGCCTCGGTCTCCTCCGGCTCGGGCAGGCCCAGATCGCCCGCGCTGGGGAAATGCGCGACATAGGCCGACAACAGCAGGGCGATTTCCCGCACCTTGCCCTTATTGTGGCTGGCGATGACGAGCGTGTCGCCGGTGAAGCGCCGCCCGGTCATTCTGGGTCCCCAGTCATTCCAAGCCTAGGGCCGCATGTTGAATCGCGATCAGTTCCCCGATGCCCTTGCGCGCGAGGCGCAGCAATTCGCTGAATTCCGTTTCCTGGAATGGGTCCTGCTCGGCGGTCGCCTGGATTTCCACGATGCCGCCCGAGCCGGTGAGTACGAAATTGGCGTCAGCCTGACAGGCCGAGTCCTCGACGTAATCCAGATCGAGCACCGGCATGCCCTGCCACAGCCCGCAGGAAATGGCGGCGACCGGGCTGGTCAGCGGCACCGAAGCGAGCTTGCCCAGCGAGACCAGGCCGGCGAAAGCCTGGTACAGCGCGACATAGCTGCCGGTGATCGCGGCGGTGCGGGTGCCGCCATCGGCCTGGATGACGTCGCAATCGATCTTGACCTGAATTTCGCCCATCGCCTTGCGGTTCGTGACGGCGCGCAAAGCCCGGCCGATCAGGCGCTGAATTTCCTGGGTGCGCCCGCTTTGCTTGCCCCGCGCGGCCTCGCGGTCCATCCGGCTATGCGTGGCGCGGGGCAGCATGCCGTATTCGGCGGTGACCCACCCCTCTCCGGTTCCCTTCAACCATCTGGGCGTACTCAGGTCGACCGAGGCGGTGCATAGAACATGCGTGTCTCCAAATTTCGCCAGGCACGAACCCTCGGCGTATTTGGATACGCCGGTCAAAAGCTGCACGGCGCGAAGCTGGTCGGCGGCGCGGCCGGATGGGCGCTCTGGCATGGTGTCTCTCGATTTGAAGCTGGAAGTATGGCGACCCTAGCGGCGACAGCGGCGGCGGTCCAGGGCGGGACGGTCGTCCGTGCGCTGAAGCCCGATCACGCGCGCGTCATGCCACGGATAGGAACACCACACGACAAGGCCCGGCGCGGGCGCCGGCGGGGTCACGCGCGCCCTTAACGATCGAGGTTGTGGCGATGTTCGGCTGGGATTTCCGCCGCCTCGATCAACGCCAGTTGGCATCGGTCAGATCAGCGGATGCGACAGACTCGCGCCGCGACTGCTTCATTTCGTGGAAGGTATTCGCGGAGACGATATAGACCGTCTCCCGCCCATATTTCGTGACGCGCACGGGCTCGCTGAGCGCCCGGTCATGATAGGCGCCGAAATTCTTCTGAACATCGGAGGATGTTACGGTGGTGGACATGGGAAGCCTCTTTTGCGCATGTTCCGTAACATAGAGATCTCTTCTGGTGGCGACAAGTTCCGGCGGAGCGCATAAATGGCCGTAACTGCGAGAGCGCACACAATCAAGGTTAGAGAGAATGTTGAGCGCGGGAACGAAACGAGCAGATTGACGCGGAGAGGCCGGAAGGTAAGCTTCATGTATGACGGCGCAGGTCGCGGAAATCGCCGACGACCTTGCCGGAAATGACCGATGCAGGCGACAACGGCCGTTACGGTGGGCGGCCGGTCCTGGGCGTTCTCGCCGGCCTGCCGACTGGCATGACGCAAGCCGGAGGCGGAGAAATTGACCGAAAAATTTTCCCTTTGCTTCCAATGCCGTGATCGACGGCTCTAAGAGTTCGTGAAATGTTTCAGGCGTAAGTCCAGTAAAGTGTTTCACGTGAAACACTTAGAAACCCTCGCAATCCGCAACGGAAATCGAAAGGGGCGCCGTCGCAAGGGACGGTTGCTTCCGCGGCCATGTGTCGGGCGCGCATCCACGCGTTGAATCCCATGCGCGGCATTATTAGGTTTGTTCCCCGAACATGACTAACATGCCGCATATGAGCACGGATTTGAACAAGCGGGCGCGCGAGGTTTTGCGCCTGATCGTGGACGCCTATGTCGAGACCGGCGAGCCGGTCGGCTCGCGCGCGATATCGCGTAGGCTGGGCATGAACCTGTCGGCGGCGACCATCCGCAACGTGATGGCGGATTTGGAGGAGGTTGGGCTGCTGCACGCCCCGCATACCTCGGCCGGCCGTCTGCCGACCGACGCGGGTTTACGCCTGTTCGTCCATGGCCTGCTGCAGGTGGGACATCTGAGCGACAGCGAGCGCGAAACGATCAGCGGCCGGGCGTCCGCCGCCGGGCGATCCCTGCCGGAGATGTTGACGGAGGCCACCGCGGCGCTGTCGGGCCTATCCGGCTGCACGGGGCTCGTGATCGCGCCCAAGACCGACAAGCCGCTGAAGCACCTGGAATTCGTCAGCCTGGGGCCGGGCCGCACGCTGATCGTGATGGTGACGGAAGATGGCGTGGTCGAGAACCGGGTCGTCGAGACGCCGCTCGGCATTCCATCCGCGTCGCTCGTCATGGCCTCCAACTATCTGTCGTCGCGCCTGATCGGCCGCACCATCGAGGAGGGTCGCGCCAGCATTCTGGCCGAGATCGAGACCGCGCGGACGCAGCTGGATTCGCTGACCGCCAAGCTGGTCGAGGCGGGTCTCGCGATCAGGTCGATCGGCACCGACCAGTTGATCGT
>CAJCJC010000403.1 GCA_903970575.1 Alphaproteobacteria bacterium | reverse complement strand
CCGGCCACGGCGAATTCGCCGATCATGCCGCGCGTTCCGATGAATCGGAGACATAGGGCGACGCGCCCGGAAAAAGATTACGGCGCAAACCCGCCAGCGACCATAAACAGTCGCGCCGTTCGGGCGACGGCGCGGCGCGCGCGACATCGCGAAGCGCCCGATCGATCTCATTCAGAACGCCTGGCTGTAACGCCGTAAGACGGCCGACCGCGCGCCGCCTGAAGTGATCCGCGACAGCGATCAAGAGACGCGCGACGGAACGGTCGGCGACCGCGCCGATAACGCCACGCGCCCGTTGCAAATCGATGACGTTGAGCCCAATCCGCAGATCGTTCAGCGGATCGGCACCGGCAAGTTCGTCCCGGCGCTCCACCAGGGCGAGGCGCGGGATCAGCAAACCGAGACGGTCGAGCATGCGGCCAGTCCAGATCTCCCGTCCCGCGATCGCGGCCGGCGGTCGCGCCGCGTTGACGGCAAGTTCCAGCCAGCCAAAACGCAGGATGCGGCGCGCGCTCCAATCGGCGCCGACGGAACGAAATAGCCGCGTCGCGACCAGCGCGGCGGCGATGCCGATCGCTTGCGCGAGAAAACTGTTGATAAAGCTGGTGAAATCGGCCGTGTAAACGGCCTGCAAGCTGAGCGCGCCCAGAAAGCCAATGATCACGGGCATGGCCTTGCCGGTCGTCGATGGCGATCCCTGAAAATAACCGAGCAGCAACAACGCAGGGGCAAGGACGACAGCCAACATCGGAAAACCATCGACCCCGGGCAGCAGCGCGAACAGGTACAGCGCCGCAACCGGAAGAGAAAGCACGATATAGTTCAAGAAGGCGCCGATCGCCGGCGCTGGATCGTCCTGCGCCGCGAAGAAGGACGAGAAGACCGCGGCCATCATTGGGGCGACGGCGCCGTCAGGCCACGCGGTCGCGATCCAGACGAAGCAGCAGCCGCCAACGGCGGCGAAGGCCGCGAAACCCGACAGCGCCGCCAGCCCATGATCGCGATGAAGCGGCCGGTCCCGAACCCCGGCGAAGCGCGCGATCAGCGTCGGCGGCAATTGACGGTACGGCGTTCGGATATGCGCCGCCAGTTCTCGTGCGTCTTGGATGGCGCCGATGAGGTCACTCAGACGGCCAAGAAGACTGGACAACAGGAATTCGTTCCAAGAGGAGCCGCCATCGAGCGCCGGCTGCGAAGCGAGGCACGCTTGCTGAAGCCGCAGTGCTTCTTCACGACCCAATTCCGGCTCCAGGACAATCCAGTCCCGGATTTCCTCCATCAAAGCGATCGTCGGCTCGGGGAGACCGCCGGTCGCCATGATGGCGCGGCGACGATCCTCAACGGCGCTCGCGAGGGGGAGAAGGATCGCAAGTCGATCCCCAAGAGCGCGCACGGAATATGTCGCCGGAAGCAGATTGGCGGTATCGAAGGGGAGATGGGTCGCCAATAATCGCAATTCCGTGACGTCGATGGCGATCCGCCTGCGTTCCTCGCCCAAGCGCAATTCACGTCGGCCCCGCAGGATGTCCGACGACCAGATTTCGGCCGCCCAACCCCGAACATCGCGCATCATCGCCGCGATCTTCAGGTTTACGACGGCTAGAACGCTGCGCGGAAACAGGATGGTGTGCACGAAGCTGGCGCAGAGTATGCCCAGCGTAATCTCCTCCACCCGCGCCAACGCCGTGTCGAAGATCGCCTCGGGCGCGTCAACGCCGGGGAAACCGATGATAGCCGCCGTATAGCCGGCCAACATGAAGATATAGGCGCGGGGCGTACGGTCCAGCAGGGACAGATAAAGGCAAAACCCAACCCACAAAGCCAGCGCCAGCGCCAGAAGCGCGGGCGTATCGACCAGATTGGGGACAAGCGCGACCGCCGCGACGCCGCCCAGAATGGTGCCGAGCACGCGATAAAACGCCTTTGAGCGCAACGCGCCGGATAGAGGCTGAGCCGTTATATAAACCGTGAGCATCGCCCAGTAGGGCCGCGGCAGGTCGAGCGAAAAACCGATATAAAGCGCCAGCAGCGCAGCAAGGAAACTATTGACGGAGAATATGGCGACCGGCCGCTGCAACCATCCCATCGGCTTATATTCCTGACATGCGCCTGCGCCCCTACCGTCCGATCAATAAGCTCTTATGTGCTGTGGGTCGGATTTCAAAACGGAGCGTATGATGGCGTCGATCCCGGAGACATATATCGATCTGGTCGAAGAGAAAAAAGCGTTCGCCGATCTGGCGACCCTGATGCCCGACGGCTCGCCGCAGGTGACGCCGGTGTGGTTCGACTATGCGGATGGTCTGATCAGGGTCAATACCGCGCTCGGCCGCGTCAAAGCCCGCAATATGCGGGAGGGGGCGCCGGTCGCGCTCTCGATCCTCGATCCGGACAATCCATACCGCTATATCCAGGTCCGGGGGAAAGTCTCTCGCGTTACCACGGACGGCGCGGACGAGCATATCGACGCCTTGTCGCATAAATACATGGGCAAGGATTATCCGTTCCGCGAACCGGGTTCGCAGCGGATCATTTGCGAGATCACGCCCAGCCATGTGTCGGCCAGCGGCTGATCGGCCGGAGGCCGATCAAGGCTGTGACGAGACGATCACGGCCTTGCCGGGTTCGGTAACGATGCGGTGGATATCGGCGGGCGCGTCGGTCCGATAAAGATCGGGCGTCGGCTTGCCGGTATCGACGAAGCTTACGATATCGGCGGCAAGCTCCTTGGGCGCCTCCCAGGGAATATCATGGCCGATATCGTCGGCGTCATGCTTGTCCCCCGATACGGGCGGCGGCCTGACGCCGTATTGTTTCCAATAAAAATACATGCCCTTGTTCTTTTTGACGGCAAGCCGCAGCGCCTCGATCAACTTGCCCTGCGCGGCCTTGAAGCCGGCATCCTCGGTCGCCCAAATAGCCAGGGTAGGCGCTTGCAGCCGCTGGAAATTCTCCGGCTGGGATGCCGGCCGGGGCGTGGGATCGAGGCCATAGCCCCAGGTTCCAAGCGGCTCGGTCGCGGTCTGCGCGGCGATCAGGGAGACGATCTCGGGATCGGCGACCGAGGAGATGTCCCAGTTTCGGACGATGTTGGCGACCGCGTCCGGGTCTATGTCGGTCGGCCGAAGCCGCAAGACATCGTCGGGCCAGATAACGCCGCGCGATTCCACCATCTTTTGCCAACCGAGCGGCGCGAACACCCTGTCGCGAAAGGCTGCGAGAGCCCCCGATTCCGGCGGGGGGGCCCCGCCCTGAACCGGAGCGCCCGCGCCGATTAGGATCAGCTTGGTCACATGCTCGGGATGATGCAAGGCCACATTGCGCACGATCCCGGCGCCCCAGGCGTGGCCGACCAGCACCGCCTTTTCGATCGATTTCGCCTCCATGAACGCCAGCACGTCGGCCGCAAGCTCGCCCGGAAGCATACAAAGATTGGGTTTGTCGCGGCATTTGTCGGTATTCGGCATGCCGGTCTGGTGCGCGCCGCGCATGTCCAGCGCAAACACCCGGTAATTGGGCCTGGCCGCCAGCAGGGCCGTCACGGTCCAGGCCCAGTCCAGCGCGCTCGTCGTATCCGTATGGACGAAGATCAGCGTGTGATCAGCGCGCTCCGCGCCGGTTTCGACATAGCTCATGCGGATGCCGGTCGGAAGATCGATCCGGCAACGGGGGCCGAAGAAATTCGCGCAATCCGATTCAGCCCTAGCGCTTGATGAAGCCAGGACCATCGTCAACAGCAGCGCTAAGCTCAGCCAAAATCTCATGGCGTCGCCGCCCGCCAGAACATGGCGCCCACGCCGAGCCCCGGCCGAGGCGGCGGCGTGGGGTTCCCCTCAAGAGTCTTGGCGCCGGCGAGCGCGGAGGCATAAGGATCGTCCTGGCCCAAAGGCATCAGCGCGTAACTTTCATTGCCGTTGATCTCACCCGGTTGACGATCGCCCGTGAAGCTGTATAGCGCATATCCCTTATAAGCCCACTGGCGCGTTCCGTCCGGCCGCATGAAAATATCCCAATATCCGGAAGGCATGGCGCCCGCGGGAGCCGCCAGCGGATGCCAGCGCGACGTGCAATCAACGTCGCAGGACATCACACCCAGCGCGCGACCGGTGTTTTCCGAGCCATGGTCGGTGCGGAAATTATGCCCGTCCGCATCTATAAACCGGTCGCGGGCATAAAGCGTCATACCGGCCTGCGTCGTCAGAATGTCGCCCAGAGCCGGCGCGTGCCGGATGACGACCGAATCCGGCATGAAATACCGGCGCAGCAACGCAACCTGAAACCGGGGATCGAAGCCTGCCCCGTTCGCGTCGTCGGGCTGAAGGTCGCCCGTGAAGCGGTAAAGCGACCGGCCGCGATACGCCCATTGCCGCACGCCGTCATCGCGCGCCTCAACCGTGAAATCGCCGACGCGCCGCGCGATTTCAGGAGCCGCCGCCGGCTTCCAGCGCAGCGCGCAAGCAGGGTTCTTGCAATCGGAACCGTCGGCGCCGCCGTCGAACGCATAAAGCGTAAAGCCGCCATCGTCGGTAAAAGCCTGGCCACCGCCGTTCGGAAGATCACGCACCTGAATGCCGAGCGGAAGATTAGGCGCTGTCCGCGAATCGAACGCAACAGCGCGCCATGGCGGGTTCGACCCCTTTTGTTTGGCCGCATCCGGCTTTGCGTCCAGCGCCGGCGCATCGGCCATGCGTCTGTAAAGCGGCTTACCATCGAACGCCCATTGGGCGGCGCCATCGGGATGAACAATGACGGACCAATTGCCCGTCGCCGCCGCGTTGGGCGCTGGGACAGCTCGCGTCCAGCCCTTGGCGCAATCTCCGTCGCATGCGGCCGAGCCGGGCTCCGCGCCTTTATCGAAACTATAAAGCACCGCTCCCGAATCATCCGCGAACAAGATCGGGGGCGGTTGAAAATCGCGGCCACCCCTGGCCGCGGTCCTAAAGACGATTCCCGGCGGCGTCGCCATCGGGACCTCGAGCGCCGCGACAACCGCGACATGCGGGCGGCTTGCCTTATAGGCCGCGAAAGCCGCCGCAGCGGCGACGGCCAAAATTCCCAGCCACAAACTGGCGCGTAATCGCATCGGCGCGCTTTACGCCATGACTTCGGCGATCGTCTTCGACGTCTGGTTGGATTGCGTGCCCCAGGAATTGACCGGGACGCCGAGCGCCTGCTGGATCGTAAGGCCGACGCGGCTGACCGGGTCGCCTTTGGCGGCGGCGAAGTGGATGCCGGTCTTGAGGCGCCCGCCGGCGCCGCCCGCGGTCATCATCGGGATATTGTCCAAGGTGTGAATCTTCGCGAAGCCGTGATCGGTGGCGGCGAAGATCAGCGTCCGGCCCAGAAGGCTTCGGTCAGCTTCGCGAATGGAGTCGAATGCTTCAAGCAGCGTTGCGAAGCCGCCCATGATGGGCGGTACGAATTTGGCGACATTCGGCTGATAGCCAAGACTTGCGTCCACCGGGTCTTCATGTGTGAACAGATGCTGCGTATTGGCCTCCCCCGCCAGCCGGATCGGCGAGAGACCCTCCGAGAAGGCGACGTTGAACACCTGGGTTTGGCCACAGGCGACGGCGTGCGCCAGGATACCGGCGAAGAGCCTGTGCGCGGCCAGCGCGGTTTCGAGCACCGTGCCCTGCGGATTTTGGTCGAACTTGGCCGGAACCGTGCAGGCCTCCAGCGGGGCCGGCTTTTGCAGTTCGATATCGAGCTGTTGCTCCAACTCGCGCAGCGACGTGAAATATTCCTCCAGCCGCGCCCGGTCGGCGGCGCCGGCCGTGGCGAGGAACGCCTTGCTTTGCTCGCCCACCGCCGACAGCACGCTTCGACGGACCATGACCGCCGGATCGGGCTTGAAATCCGCCGCGTTCGGATCCTTGAAATCCGGCCCGAACACACGCGTATAAAGCGCGAGCGGCGAAATTTCGGATGGGTTGACGACCGATCCAGCCCGCACCGAGTGGCTGTTCGTCGCGTTGTTCGTGCAGGCAACCTCGAGCGACCGGAAACGCGTTCGCGTCCCAATCTTGTCGGCCACGAGATTATCGATGCTGGGGGTGGACGGGATCGGTCCGGTCTGTAGGACCGAGCCGGTCAGGATGGCCGCCGGCCCCA
>CAJCJC010000402.1 GCA_903970575.1 Alphaproteobacteria bacterium | reverse complement strand
TATCCGCTCAGCCTCGTCATGCTCAGCGCCGACCGCAAGATCGAACTCGACGGATACCCGCCGCAAATGGGCGCCCGTCCCAAAACCCCCGGCTTCCTGCCCCCCGGCATGGCGATCGTCACCTTCGAACACGGCAAGCTCGATACCGCGCCCCAGGGCGTTGGGCCGATAACTGAAGCCGCCTTCCCACCCTTCCCCGACCACCGCACCCTAACCGTCGCCGGCGCCGGGGGGGAACTGATCGAGCTGGTGGAAGTCTAAAGCGCTGTCTGTAATCGCGTGACGGTCAGTCATTCGAAACGCCAAAACGAAAAACCGCCCTTTCCTTGGCGTCTCCGCGTCTTGGCGTTTCAATTCAGGTTCGTCCTCCCGCTGAAGCACGGAAATACCCTGCTGTAAAATCTTCTCCCCGCCGTCGTTGCGAGAAGCACAGCGACGCGGCAATCCATGGCGCCGCGCGCCGAGGTATGGATCGCCGCGTGGAGCCTGTCCTCGGGCTTGACCCGTGGGCTCGCGATAACGATAGCAGATTGCGCTCTCGTCGCCGAAAACCGCAAGCCATGTTAGCGCGAACAAAAAAGAACATATAACGTCTAAAAGATAATTTGTTCTTTACAAATTCCCATAAATATGGAGAACAGTCCCGTCATCCATAACGTCAGGAGGAGGGGCGGGTGCTGGTTGAACGATTGCGAAAGGAATGGTCCGCGCGGGAACGCATCTTCCCCATCGATGCCGCTCCCGGCTTTACGCCCGACGGATTGATGATGGGCGCCGGCACGCTGCTGATGCCGGCGCACGCTGAAAGCGGTCCGCATGCGCTCGAGGGCCATGAGGCGCGGATGCTGGCGCTTCTTGCCGCCGCCTATGGGCGCGCGATGGAGCCCGCGGTGCTCGGTGGCGTCTCTCGCGCCATGAAGAAATGGCGAGAGGGCGAGGTTTGCCTCGCCCATATCCATCTCGCCCTGGTGGGGCTGCACAGCCTGGCCGATCGGCGCGAGGCGGCCCGGCGCCTCTTCATGGTGGACGGCCTGATGAAGGCGGGCGTCTCGCCGGGCGACATCTTGCGCGGCCTCGATCTCGACCCAACCGCGATCGATGCCCTCAAGCTCTACGATCCGGCCCAGCCGCGCGTGCCCTCCGGCAGCGGCGTCACCAGCGGTCAGTGGACGAAGGAGGGGTCTGTCCTGATCGATCTTACCGAGGCCGCCGCGGCGTTTCTTGGAAGGGTGGCGTCGGTCGGGCTCCGCGCCGCGGCCACGAACCCGGCCATCCTGGCTTTGGGGCTGATCCTCGTGCCGAGAAATACCAATCTTAAGGCCGAAGGGAATGTCCCGGAACTGCCGGGCCTCTATTATGAATGGTATCGCGACCAGACTCGTCTGCGGCTGACCTATAGCGGCCGGAGCGGCGCGCGAGAGATCGACGCCGAAATCGGCGCCGACGGCTTGTTCAGGGACGGCGACCGGGTGGTGGCCCGCCTTCTGCCCGATGGAACCCTCGCCATCGATCCCGGTGAGGTGTCGGCCGATCTGGCGGACAAAGACGGTCCCAATCTCTGCCCCACGCCCGGGAAGGACAAGCCCGGGCGCGCCGGCCCGCCCGGAGAGCGAGACAAAGATTACGAGGATCAGATCAAGCGTTTGGTCAATCCCGATAATCCGACGCCCCGAGGTTATGGTTACCAGTTCTTCAATCCAATAACCCAAAAATGGGTTTATGTTGACGACTGCCAGCACCGGACAGGTTGGCGCTTCGAATTCAAGGGCGATTACAACGGCCTCTTGTCCTTTCCCCAGGGGCGCGACTCGGTAACCGATAATTGGCTGGATCAGTCCTTAGCCCAGGTTCAATCCAGCGATGGTTTTCCGATTATGTGGGTGTTCGCTAAGCAAAAGAGTTCGGATTTCGCGCGGAAGCTCTTTAAAGACACTGGAAAAGGACGGGAGACGATAGGCATCGGTGTTGTGCCGCGTGTGGGAGAATCGAAATGAGCGATTATAATTATAAAATACTGGCAACGTGGCGCATTGAACCGACGGAGCCTCAGGTTCTGGGCGAGAAATTTCTCCGCGCCCTCGACACAATCGCCGCGGCGGCGCCGGAGATCGGCCCCTGGCTAGTCTCCCCACGGAATTTGAGCAGGGCAGTCGTATCGATCGATGAAGCGCGCGAGATCATGCCGAAAATTCTCAAGAGCAGCGTCGCCACCGTCGATAGCACGCCTGACCCCGATTACGGCTATCGTTTATATGCGATGAATAGGCGGGATTTGTCGCCCCGAAACATTCATCTGTCCGCCAGCGTCGGGGGGCGGTTCGGGGATAGAATCAGGTTCGAAGTTGGCTTCATCGGCATTCCCTCCGATCCCGACACCGTCACCTATCCGCTTTTCAGGGCGGCGCTGCTGGCCATCCTCGACCAATGGCCATCCGTATGGGCGAACGCCTATGCCTTTAAAATGGATTATTATAAAGCGTCGACCGCGCCCGGCGTCCCGCCGCATGCTTACTCCCGCTTTCACCTTCCCTGGCTGGGTTATCTCTCGGCGCCCCTCGCCATCGGTCTCGACCCCTCACCGGAAACCCCGGGCGAGCGCACGCCGGATGGCGGCTTGCTGATGATCGCGGCCGAGGAAAGGCTGGACCCCGCCAACCCCGAACACATGCGGCGTTCCCGCGCCATCGCCGAAATCATGATCGCCCGCGCCGGCGACCCCAAGGGCGGCCTCGCCCCCGCCAACACCGCCAGTCTTCCATGGGCGACCTGGATAACTTGATGGCGGTCGTAATCACAACTGAAGGACTGCGTCGGAGCCTTCATCGCTGACTGAGCAGGCGCGCACACGAATCCACCAGTTCGTCGAAATGATGCAGCAGGATGTCGGGCGCGAGGTCGGCGGCCGGGATCTCGGTATAGCCGAAATCGACCAGGATCAGCGGCGTGCCCGCGGCCCGCGCGGCGCCTGCGTCGGTGGCCGCGTCGCCGACCATGACGCTGCGCGCCAGATCGCCGCCCACGGCCGCCACCGCTTCGATCAAATGGGCGGCGTCGGGCTTAATGGCGGAGACGGCGTCCGCGCCCACCACGCCGTCGAACAGTGCCGCCATGCCAAGCTTGGCCAGCAGGCTCCGCGACAAATCGGTGCGCTTATTGGTGCAGACCACCCGTTTGGCGCCTGCCGCCTTCAGGATTTCGAGCGCCCCGATCACGCCCGGAAACGGCCGGCTCTGGTCGGCGATGTGCGCGTGGTAATGGTCAATGAAGCGCTCGAAAAGGGCGTCGGCCCGGGCGTCCGGGTCCCGCGCGCCGGCGGCGGCAAGGCCGCGCCGCAGCAGCCAGCGCGCGCCGCGTCCGATGAAGGGACGTCCCTGCTCATAGGGCAGGGGCTCAAGGCCCTCCGCGATCAGAATGGCGTTCAAGGTTCCGATCAGGTCGGGCGCCGATTCCACCAGCGTCCCGTCAAGGTCAAAGGCGATGGTCGCCCCATTCAGGGTGGCAAGATCGGTCACGGCGCGGTCTCCGGCTGGAAAGCGCTCTCCGTGAGATTGCGCAGGGTCAGCTCTTCCTCGATCAGTTCCGCCGTGCGGGCGGCGACTTTCGCCCGTTCCTCCTGGGTGAAGTCTTCCATGAATTCATCGAGCGTATTGGTCATCTACAACCTTACTGCTTCCAACCTAAAGTTTCGCGCCGCGCCTTAAGATGCTCGTCAACAGCGGTTCTCATTATGGCGCCCCCTGCGATAGCATGAGAATTGGAGGCCCGGAACACGCTCTCCTCCCATCCTCTTTTCCGTCAATCCAAAGAGACAATTGCGAGCGAAGCGCGGCAATCCATGCCTCGGCGTGCGGGACCATGGATTGCCGCGCGGAGCCTGTCCTCGGGCTTGACCCTTGAGCTCGTAATGACGTGGTGATCCACGGGTTCCAAAAGAAATCTAAAACCGGGATCAAGACGCCTAAAAAAAGAAATAGACCTGATCCATGCACGATTGAAGCCACTGAAGGAGAGGTTGAAATGAACGACGAAATCGAAATCATTCGCGGCAGCGGCAATGTTTTCCGTGATCTTGGCCACCCAGACGCGGATCGCGAGCAACTGCGTGCGCTATTGGCCGCGCGTATTATTGGCGTGCTCGACGATCGCAAGCTTACCGTGCGGGCGGCGCATGAGCTCACTGGTATCGCCGCCGCTGATTTTTCGCGCATCCGGCGGGCCAAACTCGACCGCTTCACGATAGACCGCCTGATGTCCATCCTGGCGGGCCTTGGTCAGGACGTCGAGGTGACGGTCAGTGTCCGCCCCCGACGCGCCGGCAAGCTGGAGGCCGAGCTTCGACCGTAGGCGGAATTTCATTTGAAGGGTAACACAGGTTCTCTAAGCTTCATCATAGCCTGACTCCTATACAAGTGCTCGGATTTAGCTATGCCCCTAATGCCTATAAAACCGGACCCAAGACCGACTTGCGAAGAGATTCGTCATTTTATCGCGATGGAAAAACGGTCCGATCAAATCGCTTTGGATATGGCGGAATTACAATGGAAGGTTGACCAGAAAAGAAAAAACCCTGATTTGTTCCTTGTGCCTTTTGCAACGGCCATCGAGGATTATCCCGGCCGAATTAGGAGCTATACGGGCTATCTCCGGTCTAATCTTTGGAAAATGATCCGCGAGCGGGTTATGGCTCGTTTTTCAGGTGATTGTCTCTGTTGCGAGCAGAAAGCGACTCAAGTCCATCATCGGGACTACCGACCAAGTGTCTTGCGAGGCGAGGATGACAGCCCCTTGGTTCCGCTTTGCGATGATTGTCATGAAAAAGTGCATAATGATGGTGACCGAAAGCGAGAAAGTTGGAATGAGGCTGAAGGCGTGCTTGCCCAGATGATCGAACAGCGAGAGCTTCAGCTATCATCGTCACCGCAGCACTAAGATTTAGGAAAAAACGCTCCCATCACCCCATCCCCATCCGCGCCATCCCCACCGCCTCCACCGGGATCGTCGTGGTTTTCTCCGCCGTATAGAACTGCATCGACGAATGGCCGCCCTCGCGGCCGAGGCCGGACTCCTTCACGCCGCCGAAGGGCGCGCGCAGTTCCCGCACCATGGGGGTATTGACCCACACAACCCCGCTGCGGATCGCCCGCGTGGCCTTCAACGCGATTCCCACATCGTCGGACCACACATAGGACACGAGGCCGAAGCGGGACTCATTGGCCATCGCGATCGCCTCGTCGAACCCGTCGAAGATCACGAAGGTCGCGAACGGGCCGAACACCTCTTCCTGGCACACCCGCGTTTGGTTGCTGGGAGCCAGAACCGCCGTCGGCTGCATGTAATGCCCGCGCGTAAATCCGGGCGCCCGCGCGCCGCCGGTCAGCAACGTCGCGCCCTCCGCCTCGGCGATCCCGACATAGGACAGCACGCGCTCCAAATGGGCGCGAAAGGCGAGGGGGCCGATCTCGGTCATGGGGTCCATCGGGTCCCCCACCTTGATTCGCGCCGCCCGGGCCGTGAAGGCCGCGATGAAATCGTCGGCGATCCTGCGCTCCACCAGAATGCGGGAGCCGGCCAGGCATTGCTGCCCGTTATTGGAAAAGATGCCGAGCAGCGCGCCGTCCAGCGCCCGCTCGAAATTGGCGGAGGCGAAGATGATGTTGGCGGACTTGCCACCAAGCTCCAGCGAGCAGGGCTTCAGCCCGGCCCCGGCGGTGGACATGATGGTCTTGCCCGTCGCCGTCCCGCCGGTGAACGACACCAGATCGACGCCCGGATGCCGCACCATGGCGTCGCCAGTTATGTGGCCGCGCCCGTTCACCAGATTGACCACGCCCGGCGGAATCCCCGCCTCCTGGATCAGCTCCATCAGCCGCGCCACCGCCAGCGGCGTCTGCTCCGCCGGCTTCACCACGCAGCAATTGCCAAAGGCGATGCAGCCCGCGATCTTCATGGAGGTGAGCGCCAGCGGCGAATTCCACGGCCCGATCAGCGCCGCCACCCCCACGGGTTCGCGCGTCACCAGCGTCAGATAGCGATTATCCTGCGTATAAACCTGCCCCGCGCTTTGCCCGATGAATTCGGCGAAGAATTCGAAATTCTGCGCGGCCCTTGGAATGCCCAGCCGCATCAGGTGCGCGAAGGGAATGCCCGAATTGCGGCATTCCAGCCACGCCAGTTCCCGCGCATGCGTGCGGATCAGGGCCGCGACCTTGCGCATCGCCGCCTGCCGCTCGGCGACCTGCATGCGGGGCCAGGGCCCATGCTCGAACGCGGTCCGCGCGGCCTTGACGGCCCTGTCCACCATCGCCGCATCCGCCTCCTCGACCGCGCTCACCTGCTCCTCGGTCGCCGGATACAGCACCGGCAGGATTATCGCGTCGCCGGGCGGCAGGAACGCGCCGTCGATGAAGGGCGTGATCCGGCCGCGCGTGGCGAATTCCGGCGCCGTCTCGGCGGCGATGGGTTGGTCCATATTCGGGGTTCCTGCTCCATTTCGACGCAAGACAAGCCCGCGCCAATCCGTTAAGGACGATCATATGACCGGACAAACCAGCCTTAACGCAAGCCCGGATTCCCCCGCTCCGCCGGCGCCCGTCCATGCCGCGCGGGAATACGGACGCGCCGGCCTGTTCGGAATCGTCACGCCCCCCGGCAACCCGACCGTCGAGCCCGAACTGCGCATCCTGCTGCCCGCCGGCGCCGCCATGCTGGCCTCCCGCCTAGGCGCGCAGGCAACGGCGCTGCGCCCAAAACTGGTGGAATATCTTGATAACCTCGACCGGTCGCTCGCCTCCTTCGCCGATTTGGCGTTCGACGGCGTGGGCTTCGCCTGCACCGGCTCCTCCTATCTGGTCGCGCCGGATGACGAGCGGCGGCGGCTCGACGCCCTGTCTGCGGCCCGAAATTACCCTGTGCTCTCGGCGGCCGGCGCCATCGGCGCGGCGCTGAACTGGCTCGGCGCCCGCGCCATCGCGCTGGTTTCTCCCTATCCCGAATGGCTGACCGCCGCGTCCAGGGCGCATTGGGAACGGACCGGCATGCGCGTGACGAATGTGCTGCAATTGCCGGCCGGCCCGCCGCCGGGCGCTTCGCCGAAGTCTCATGGCATCTACGAATTGACGACGGAATCCGTGCTCGCCCGCATCGCCGGTTTCGACCCCATGGGCGCCGACATCGTCCTGATCAGCGGCACCGGCATGCCGAGCCTAAGGCTCATCCTGGCGCTCGGCGAATCGCAGGCCGCGCCCGTGCTGTCGTCCAATCTCTGCCTCGCCTGGGCGCTGGCGAAGCTGCGCGGCGCCGCCGCGCCCGGGCCTGAATCCCCGCTCTATGGCGGTTGGCGGGAAAGGCTGGGGCTGGCGTGAAGCCCGTCCTGATCGTCGGCGGCGGCCCTGTCGGGCTTACGGCCGCGCAATGCCTCGCCGCGGCTGATATTCCTGTTATCGTGTTCGAGGCCGACGCCGCGATCTCGGAAGATTTGCGGGCCTCCACCTTTCACCCCCCCACGCTCGACATGCTGGACCGTTTCGGCCTTGGAACCGCGCTTGTCGCCCAGGGGCTGGTCACGCCAAGCTGGCAGGTGCGCCTGCATGAAACCGGCGAGCGCGCCGTCTTCGATCTCTCGCTGCTAAGGGATGACACCAATCACCCCTATCGCCTGCAATGCGAGCAGCAAAAGCTGCAATTTCTGTTGCTCGACAGCCTCGCCCAACATCCGCACGCCGATATCCGCTTCGACAGTCCGGTCGATTTGGTGGGCCAGGACGCGGACGGCGTCTGGCTTGAAACCAGGGGCGAACGCATCGCGGGCTCCTGGCTCATCGGCGCGGACGGGGCGCGCAGCATCGTGCGCAAAACCCTCGATATCGGCTTCGGCGGCGAGACCTACCCGGAAACCACCATCCTCATCACCACCGATTTCGATTTCTCGACCGTGATGGAGGGCCTGTCCGGCGTCAATTATTTCTGGGGGCAAGCCGGCGCGTTCAGCCTGATGCGCCTGCCCGATCTCTGGCGCTCCAGCTATACCCCAAAGCCGGATCAAAGCGTCGAGGACGCGCTGACGCCCGAAGCGGTCGAGCGCCATCTGCAAGACGTCGCGCCTCGGTCGACCCCCTATAACGTGATGCACAAGCGCACCTATCGCATTCATCAGCGGGTGGCTGATACCTATCGCGTGGGCCGCATGATCCTGGCCGGCGACGCCGCGCATCTGAACAGCCCCAATGGGGGGATGGGCATGAATGGCGGCATTCATGACGCCTTCAATCTCGCTGAAAAGCTGATCGAGGTCTGGCGCGGCGCGGATGACGGCCTGCTCGACCTTTATGTCCGGCAGCGGCGGCCGATCGCGATCGAGCATGTCATCGCCCAGGCCGACCGCAACCGCCGCCGCATGCGCGAGACCGACCCCGATCGCCGCCGCGCGCTTCTGACCGATCTGCAACGCACCGCCGACGACCCCAAGCGCGCCCGCGACTATCTGCTGAACAGCGCGATGCTGACCGGGTTGCGCCAGGCGGCCGCGATTACCTGATTGCCGAACCTACGGAAATGGTTAGGCTGATTGCCTCGGAGGATTGGACAACACCCATGCCAAACAGCCCAACGCGCCCCAGTTCGATTCCCTATGCCTGGTACGTCGCGGCGCTGCTGACGGTAATCCAGATCGTATCGTATCTCGACCGTTATTTGCCGACCCTGCTGGTCCCCGTCATCAAGCAGGATCTGCGACTGACGGATTTCCAGATCGGCCTTATGCTCGGGCCGGCCTTCATCGTGTTCTACATCACGCTCGGTCTTCCGATCGGCTGGCTGGCGGATCGTTACAGCCGGCGCGGCATCGTCTCGGCGGGCGTCGCCATCTGGTGCGTCATGACGGCGCTCGGCGGCGTCGCGAAAAGCTTTCCGCTGCTGCTCGCGACCAGGCTTGGCGTCGGCCTCGGCGAGGCCACCATGGC
>CAJCJC010000401.1 GCA_903970575.1 Alphaproteobacteria bacterium | reverse complement strand
CAGCGCGCCCAGCCGCGCCAATCGCTTGGCGTCGTCACCGCGATAGAGATGTTGCGCCGCCAGGGTGACGCGGAAACCGAAACGGCGTTTGAGCGCCCTTAAATGGTCCAGGAAAGCGTCCTCGGGCGCCCCCTCCGCCAGGGCGATCAAGCGCTGCCCATCGCCGTATTGAAACAGATCGTCGAGGCGCAGAACGCACTGCCCTTTTTTAGCGCGCATCTTGCCGTCGGTCAGCATTTGGGAGAGGCGCCCATAGGCGGCGCGGTCCTCCGGCAGGCAGAGCAGGCTGGGCGCGTCGACAAAATCCAACCTGGCGCCAATGACGAGGCGCGGCTCAGGCTTATTCGATTCAAGCGCCGCCCGGTGCATGCGCACTATGCCTGCCAGGGTATTGTGATCGGTGATCGCGAGGCCGGCAAGGCCAAGCTCGCCCGCCCGGGTCACCAGCTCATCCGGGCTGGACGCGCCGGTCAGAAAGGTGAAATGGCTGGTGACCTGGAGTTCACAATATTCGGCGCGCTTCCGGGTCATGCGAAGAATCCGTGCAGGAACCAGCGTGGCGGTTCATGCCCCCCGTAAAGCCCCTCGCGATAGAGCCAGAAGCGCCGGCCTGTACTATCCTCAAGCCGGTAATAGTCGCGTGGCTTGCGCGGCGCGTCCCGAAGCCACCATTCCGGTCCGATCCGCTCCGGCCCATCCGCCGCCACGACGATATGCAGGGCGCGCCGCCACCGAAAGGATAGCGGCGGATCGTCCGGTACCGGCGCCATCGCCGTGACCGGCTCGGGGATGGGGAGAAGCTTGATAGGGCGCGCGGCCTTTATGGGCGGGGGACATCCATGGATCGGATGCCGAGACGTTAATTTTGTGTCGTCACCCCGATCTTGGCGGGGATGGAGCATGTTTTGCGTGATCTGCGCCCGCTCCGGCATGTGGCTTTCCCTAGACATCAACGCCACGACCCGGTTGGCGCCCAAACGGTTTTGCAATCGATCGATCAGAGCCCCCAGGTCGACTTCGCTGATATCGTCAGGGCCGTCAAACGCGCCTTGCGCCGGCGTGACTGGGCCGGTTTCGGTAGCCTCCAGCAACATAGCCTCAATGCCGAAGCCGGGATCGACTTGGTTCAGCCGTTCGGCGAACAGGCGCATCAAATGCCGGGCGGTATGGCTGGGCATACTCGTTCCGATTTCCAGCCGCTGAACCGTACCATCGACGCGATAAAATGAGAGCTCCAGCCTGCGCGCGCCCCGCCCTTTGAGCGATAAGTCGTGACAGAGCCGTTCGCCTAGCCCCAATGTCACCGCGTCGATATCCTCCCGCCGGCCGATCGGTTCGGCGAATATCCGTCTGGCCCGCCAGGGTTCGACCAAGGCGCGGGGAGAGATCGGCTCGGCCAGACGGCCGAACATTCGATCCAGTCTTTCCAACAACGCCGGACCCAAACGCCGGCCCAATGGCGCGCGGGGCAACCGCGCCACCGACCCGATGCTGTCGAGACCGAGGGTCTTCAGCGTATCCAGGGTTTCGGCCTGAAGCCGAAGGGCAGCCACCGGCAAATCGAGGAGAAGACCATCTTCACCTGGCGCCAGAATTGGGCTGACGCCAGATGGCCGATAACGCGCCCAGCCCCAGGAAGCGGCGGGCGTATCGGCGATAGCGAATTCGATTGCGGTGAAACCGAAACCGCGAAGACGCCGCGCGGCATCGCAAATCATCGCCTCTTCGCCACCAAACAGGTGAGCGCAGCCGGTGATGTCGATCCGGAGGCCATCCACGCCATCGACCCCGCACCACGGACTATAACGTCCGCACCAATCGGTAAGGGCGGCCAGCGACGCCATGTCAGCCTGTGGCTCGGCGTCGGCAACCCTCAACTCGGGGACCAGCGCCCTAGAATCCGCCAGCCGCATGCCAACGGCGAGGCCAAGCGCGGAAGCCGCGGCATTGACGGCCCTCAGCCTTACGCCGCCCGCACCAGACTGGCTGAGCGCCTGTGGCGTTGTATCGGTTAACGCCAGCTCAGGCTGAAGCCGCCGCCATCGGTCGGTCGGAAAAAATGGGAACCACAGAGAGAGAAAGCGCCGCATCGTTCCACTCCACTATCCAACTTCGCGGCTGGCCACCGCCCCGGCAGCGCATGAGCTCGAGTTTCCATCGGGGCAGCCCAGGGCCCCCCGCCTCCGTCATGCTGGGCGCCGCGGCGACATGCCAGCGGGTCATCGCCGAAAGCGAGGCCGGCTGGGAAGCGCTCGGCGACACCAGCATTACCAGCGTATGGCCGGCTTCGGCGGCAAGCTGCAGCCGCCGGCTACACGTCAGATCGGCTTGAATCCCCTCCCCCAGTACAGCCGCCAATCCCTGCCGCCGCGCGCCTTCTTCCATTGCCCACAGCAGATCGGCCGACTTCGCCGCCTCGACCAAGATCAGCCGCTCCGGCTGAAGTCCCAGTTCGAGCATTCCGGGGCCATAGGGCTCCCCAACCGTCAGCGCGGTATGGCGGGACCGGCACCACAGCACAGGCCCTTGGCGCCGCCCGATCAGCAGCGCGGCGAAAGCAATGCCGACGGCGTCTCCCGATGGGGATGCGATCTCATGTACGCCAGGCGGCAAGCCACCCCAGGGCAATGCGCCATCGATCTCGAGGACGCCGACGCCACTAACGGCCTCGACCGAAATAGCCTCGCCAAATCGCATAAAATTGGAGAGTCGATGAATTTGGGCGCCGCTTGAAGATGCCGCTGAAATGGGATCAAGATCGTATGACATGCGGAGTGTTCCAAATATGTTCATTATATATTCGAGAACATAATCGGTCTGTCAAGACCCTGCATGCGCGCCTATAGAAGAATATGGTCACTTTCCTGTCGAAATTGCGACAATTCACAGCGAGCACCCAGCCCGAGCACGGCAAGAAGAATCATAAATATTCAAAAAGAGATAAGATTAAGTTATTTTCTT
>CAJCJC010000400.1 GCA_903970575.1 Alphaproteobacteria bacterium | reverse complement strand
GTTTTCGGAGAACGGGGGCGGAACAGCGGGTAGCTGGGCGTAGTCGCCCGTCGACCGCGATGTGGGATTAGTTTGTTAAGGCCGAATCCGTTGACCCCCACAGGTCGGTCGGGCTAGGCCAAATTGAGATGCACCCGTAGCTCAGCTGGATAGAGCGCCACCCTCCGAAGGTGGAGGCCACACGTTCGAATCGTGTCGGGTGCGCCAACCTCCCTAGATTGCGCCTTGCGGCGCAACGCGGATTTAGGTTGGCGAGAGGCTCGAGTATGTCGAGCCAGACCACATGCTCGCCCTTTCGTGGTCCAATTACTCGCGCTTGCGGGTGCAGCGCCATGCCAGTAGCCTTGAATTAGCCCCACTCGCTATTAAGATATGTGGCGTTACGCTTTAATAAAGACCCAAGCGATGAAGGGGCAGGTGCTCGGCCGGCCCATCGGCTTCGTGCTCGGTCATGAGCTGACGCTTAACCCGTTCTATTCGACCGAAACCTATCGCGGCCTTGCCGATCTGCCATTCGAGGCGCGGATCGATGCATTGCGGGATCCCAAGGTTCGCGCCAGGATTCTGGATGAGGCGCCGGATCCCGACCCGGTCAATTTCCTTGGCCGCCTCGTCCGCGGCTTCGACGCCATGTTCCAACTGGGCGATCCACCCGAGTACGAGCCATCGCCCGAAACCAGCATCGCCGCCCGGGCGCGCGCCATGGGCGTCCGCCCGGAGGTCCTGGCGTACAACCTGATGCTGGAGCGCGGCGGCCGCAACCAGCTTTACCTCGCGGTGGCGAATTACGGCGGCGGTTCTCTGGACGCCTCATATGCGATGCTGAGCCATCCCGATGTCGTGCCCGGCCTTGGCGATGGCGGAGCGCATTACGGAACGATCTGCGATTCCAGCTATTCGACCTATCTGCTGACCCATTGGGTGCGCGATCGCACGCGTGGCCCGCGACTGCCGCTTCAGCATGTTGTTCGCGCGCTATCGCGCAGGACGGCGGAAATCGTCGGGCTCGAGGACCGCGGTCTTATCGCGGCCGGATATCGGGCCGACCTTAATATCATCGATCTCGACCGGTTGCGTCTCCACGCGCCGGAGATTCGTCGTGACCTGCCGGCCGGCGGCCGGCGTCTTGTGCAAAGGGCCGATGGCTACAGCGCGACGCTGGTAAACGGCGTCGCCGTCTATCGGGATGGAGAGGCAACGGGGGCGCTGCCCGGACGGCTGGTGCGGGGCGGCCAATCCGCGCCGCGGACGGCGCACTAAGGTTCGGGATTTTAGGAGATCGACATGGACATGAATTTCAGCGCGGCCGAAACCCTCGATCTGATCGAGGGCATTAAAGTTATCGATGCCGACACCCATTTGAGCGAGCCGCATAATTTGTGGACCTCGCGCGCCCCGGCGCGCCTCAAGGATCGCGTGCCCAGAGTCAAGATGGTGGATGGCAAGCGCTGCTGGGTCATCGACGATGACATTCCACTCAGCGTAGGCGGCAGCCCGATCTCGGTCATTCGCAAGGACGGCTCGAAATCGCGGTCGCTCGAATTCTTCAGCTGGCAGATCGAGGATATCCATGCCGGCGCCTATGACATAGAGGCGCGACTTCAGGTGATGGACGAGACCAACATCTTCGCGCAGATCGTCTACCCGAACGTGCTGGGTTTCGGCGGACAGAACGCGGGGAAGGTCGACGCGGAGTTGAGGATCGCCAGCATCGAGATCTTCAACGACGCGATGGCGGAAATGCAGGCCGGGTCGGGCGGCCGCATCTTCCCGATGGCCCTCTTGCCGTGGTGGGACGTCGATCAATCCGTCAAGGAAACAGAGCGCGCCAAGGCGATGGGCCTGCGTGGCGTCAACATCAATTCCGACCCCCATCTCCACAAGGGCATCCCGGACCTTGCCGACCCGCATTGGGATAGGCTTTGGGAGACATCCTCCGGCCTCGACATGCCGGTCAATTTCCATATCGGCGCGTCAGACGCCGCGCTCGACTGGTTCGGCAGTTCGTATTGGCCGTCGGAGTCGATGGATGTGCGCTTCGCGATCGGTTCGTCGATGCTGTTCTTCGGAAATGCGCGGGTGATGGCGAACATCCTGCTATCCGGCATCCTTGACCGCCATCCCACCATCAAGTTCGTCTCGGTCGAAAGCGGCATCGGCTGGATTCCCTTCCTCTTGGAAACGCTTGAGTATCAACTCGCCGAGAACGCCGCCGGACGCAAATTCGCGCTGACTCCCGCCGAGTATTTCGCTCGCAACGTCTATTCCTCGTTCTGGTTCGAGCGGCGCAACATCGCGGACTCGATCCGCCAGGTCGGCGTCGACAATGTCATGTTCGAGACGGATTTTCCGCACCCGACTTGCCTTTATCCCAACCCGCTGGGCCAAGCAGCCGCCGGGCTCGCCACCCTCGACATGGACAGCCGCCGCAAGGTCCTGAGCGGCAACGCCGCCCGACTCTATTCCATTCCCCTGATCTGAGCGCGTTCGGGGCGGAGGCGGCGCGTAGGCAAGCAGAGGCGATCGAGCAATCGGGAAATCGACCATCGAAACGCCGAGCGTCGCCCAAATAAACCCACCCGCGCCAAAAGCGCCTTTCAGGAATTCACGCGGGTTGAGCCGCGTCGACCACGACGCGGTTTCTGCCCGCCGCCTTTGCCTGGTACATCAAATGGTCCGCGACCCGCAAAGCGGCCTCGACCGCGCCCTCCTTGGGCGGAACGGAGGCGACGCCGATGCTGACGGTGAACTGGATGGTTTCGTTCTGAAAGCGGACGACTTCCCTGCCAAAACGCTCGCGCATGCGCTCGGCCAGATTGCCCGCGGCGGATAACGGGGTTTCCACCAAAAGAACGGCGAATTCCTCGCCGCCGAGACGGCCCCAGATATCGCTGTCGCGCACGGTTTCGCGAAGAATTTTACCGACGGCCTTCAGCACTTCGTCGCCGGCGGCATGGCCGTAGCCATCGTTGATCAGCTTGAACTTGTCCACATCCAGCATCAAAATGCTGACCGGCCGGTCATAGCGGCGCGCCCGCACCGCCTCCCGCTCGCAGCGTTCCATGAAGCTTCGCCGGTTGGCGGCCCCGGTCAAGGAGTCGATGTTGGCGAGACGGAAAAGCTCCGACGTGTAGGCGACCACACGGTGGATCATGGGCCGGAAGATCATGATCGCCTCAAGGGCGAGCGCCGCCAGAATTGTCCCTAGAATGGCCCATTGAAGGGATTCCAGGCGATCAACCCGCCGTTCGCTCTCACGCTGATGGACAGTGACGACATCGTTCAACGTATTGAGCAAGGGCGAACGAGCCTGCGCGAACAGATGAGCGAGAAGGTCCGGCATCGCGGGGTCGTCGGGCGGCAAATCCGCCACCGCGCGCGCCTCGGCGACGAAGGTCTCGATCTGCCCGTCAAGCGGATCTGGACCGTCGAAATACAGCGCCTTCAGTCGCGATGACGTGTTTTCCCCAAAGGTACTGGCGCGAACGGCCAAGGCCAACGAGTCATGGCTATTTTGAAACGCGGCGATGGTCGACCGCAAATCGTCAAGGACCGACGCGTCGCCCAACCTGTACTGCGCCGCGAGGCTCGCGATCCGCTGAGACAACATACGTTGCCGACCGGTTTGATTGATGATGGCGGCGCTGCCTTCGTCGCTTTTCAGCCCATAATCCAAGACGATATGCGACGCGATCGAAAGCCCGGCGATCAAAAGCAAGGCGACGATATAGGTCGCCGTCAGCAGGCGGGGCGATATTGGCTTCAACGGCATCGAGCCTCCGACCGGACTAACAGCCGCACGCGGGGCGACTTCGATGAATGCGTCCAATGAAAGATCGTTAACATGAATTCTTCACGAACTTGGTTCGATACCCGACAAGACCCATGAGCGGCGCCAGGTTCCGCGATCAATACGCCAGAAGGGACCTCCGTGGATCATATCTCGTCGTCACTTGACAAAGATAATACTAAGATATATCTTAATATATCGTTACCTACTTAAATAGAACTGCCCAGTGGGGAGGAGAGAAGAATTGAGACATATGAGAGAGAAGCTGGACGGGTGGCGCGGCGCA
This sequence comes from Alphaproteobacteria bacterium, assembly GCA_903970575.1. Taxonomy (GTDB): domain Bacteria; phylum Pseudomonadota; class Alphaproteobacteria; order BOG-932; family Roseiterribacteraceae; genus BOG-932. The sequence goes on along the minus strand of CAJCJC010000400.1, from coordinate 1,679 downwards.
TGGGCGGCGGCGCTTGAGGGTTCCGGCCATGAGGGTACGGGACGTGCGCGCTTTGGACATCGGGGCTTTGGGCGTCATGACTCCGAAGATGGCGGCCTTAGGCATGGCGGAAGGGGCCGGCCGGGCGGGCGACGCAGAATGTTCGATTCCGGCGAATTGCGCCTGGTGCTCTTGCACCTGATGGAGGCACAGTCGCGCCATGGCTACGATCTTATCCGGGAAATCGAAACTCTAACCGGCGGGGCTTACGCGCCCAGTCCGGGGATTGTCTACCCAACGCTGACGATGCTCGAGGAGCTGGGCCAGATCGAGGCGGTGACCTCGGAGGGCGCGAAACGCGCCTTTACGCTGACGGCCGATGGCCGGGCGCACTTGGCCGAGCACCGCGCGGCGGCGGATTCAGCCGTGAAACGACTGGAAGCGTTGCGCCCGGAGATAGGCCGATCTGAAGCCACGCCGGTATTACGGGCGATGGCTAACCTGCGCACGGTGATCGAGCAAAGACTCTCCGGCGGCCCGGAAAAGGAGACGCTGTTCGCTGTCGCGGACTTGCTCGATGAGGCGGCGCGAAAGATCGAAAGGCTTTAAACGCGCGCGGCGTAAATAAACGCAACGCACCGGTTGCGTTGCGTTTATTCGCATCCTATATTGTTGGTGGTCATCCCGCATCGGCCAGTCGGCCGCCTCTTGGAGGAGAAGATCGCCATGCACTATAGAAATGCCCTTATCGGCGCCGCCACGGCGGCGGCCCTCGCCATCGCGCCGTTGACCCCGGCCTCCGCCCATGGCTACCGACATTTCGGGCTGATCGGCGGCGTATTCGCTCTCGGCGCCGCCGCCGTTGTCGGCGCCGCCACGATCGCCACCGCCCCGTTGCGCGTGTTGGCCCAACCGCCCTACGCGCCAGCGCCGCCCCCAGTCTATTACGCGCCGGCGCCCCGGTACTATTATCCCCCTGCCCCCGGCTATTACGCCGCGCCGCCTGCGTATTACGCCGCGCCGTATGGCTATTACGGGCGGTAATTGATAGCCGCCGTCACTACGCCGGATCAGGTGGATGCGTCCCCCGGCCCACGCCGGGGCGGGCGGCCATCTAGGCGCGAGGCGGAAGAGCTTAGCGAAAAGATTCTCGATGTCGCGACGGCGCTCTTCCTCGCGGAAGGGTACGGTGCGACAAGTATCGAGGCGGTGGCGGACGGGGCGCGTATTTCCAAGCGGACCTTCTATCACCGCTTCGCGGACAAGCGCGCCTTGTTCGACGCCGTGCTTCGGCGGATCACGCAAAGCCTGCGTCCACCGCACGGCGCGCCGCTTTTCGAGGGAGACACGCTTGAAGAGGTGCTGTCGCGGCTGGCCAAAATCGTCGTCCGCGCGGCCGTGGCGCCCGCGGCCCTCGCGCTTCATCGACTGATTATCGCCGAATCGCGTCGATTTCCGGAACTCGCCATCGCCTTGACTGACGAGGGATCCACGTCCGAGGTTATGCAGGGCATCGCAAGCCATCTCAGGCGTGACGCGGCCGCCGGCCGGATCAAGATTACATCACCGGAATTCGCGGCCGCCCAGTTCATGCAGCTGGTCGTCGCCGTGCCGCAGCGGCGCGCGCTGGGCCTAGGGTCCGCCATGAGCCCGGAAGAGCTCGATTCCTGGGCGAGCGCCTCGGTTGATCTGTTCTTGAA
>CAJCJC010000399.1 GCA_903970575.1 Alphaproteobacteria bacterium | reverse complement strand
GCGCGATCGACGAGCCCCGCCAACTGCTCCGGGTTTTCGATATCGGCCGCCAGCGGGATCGCCCGGCCGCCCGCGCGCTCGATTAACGCCACGGTCTCGGCCAGCGTGCCGGGCAAGGTCTTCGCGGCATTGAAGCGGATGGAGATCGCCGCCGAGTCGAGGCTGCGCGCGGTCACCACCACGGTCGCCCCCGCCGAGGCCAGACGTTGGGCGATCGCGCGGCCAATGCCCCGGCTGGCTCCCGTCACGAGCGCGATTCTGCCCGCCAGGGATGGCTGATTTCCGCTCATGGTTTCCTCTCATTTTTTATGGCGCGACGCCGACGATCACCAGCGGAACAGCGGGAACGCCACGCCCCTCTCGGATCAGATTGTATAATTCGCCTTCATAATAGGCGACCCCCGATGACATCTCGGATTGCAGTTCCTTCATTGGAAGAATCTCGCCGCCTACATCGATCAGATCGCCGACGTAAAAGGCCATATGCTTCACGAAAAGATCATATGCAACAAACGAATATTTGCCGAATTGAACTTCGACGGCTACGCGCTCTTTTACAAAGTCAGTTTGATTGTAAGACGATATCGCGCGCAATCCCGCAGCTTCAATTTCGGCTTTCTGTTGCGCGGGCGGCATATGCATGGTTTTACGAATTAGCTTGGCATCCGACGTAACCCAATAGCCAGTTCTGCTTTCCCGCCAGCCGTGCCCACCAAAAGATGCGCTCATTTCCCGGTTCATAGCTACCGGAGAGTACAAAACCTTCCCCATGGTTCGGATTTCATTGGAGACCTTGATACGGCAGGCCTCGGCATCCAGCATGTCGACGACGTTCTTTATCTCCGTCCAAAGTCCGGGCTTATGGACTTGCAGAAATTCCAGCCCGTTTAGATGAGAATAATATTCAACGATCCTCACCGGTGGCCGCCATAGGGCTTAGCCGGATCATAGACCGGCCTATCCATCGGGCGCGTTTGAAGCGTGCCGGCGCGAAGCTGACGAACACGCCGCCACGCTATATCGACATATTCTTGCACCACGTCGCAGCCATAGCCTATGCGTCCATGCTTCAAGGCCGCGACCACGGATGAACCGACACCCATATACGGATCGAAGACCGCGTCGCCGCTATCCGTAAGGGACAATACAAGCCTCTCCACCAACTCCACGGGGAATTGGCAGGGATGAGCCGTCTTTTCGACATGGTTCGATTTGACATTTGGAAAAATCCATACGTCGCCTGGGTTCTTGCCCAGCGGGTTACACGATAACTCCCCAGCCTTCGGCCCCTTGAAATACTTCTTGCCAGGATATTTCGAGGGAACCCGGATCGGATCGAGATTGAAGGTGTAGTCATCGCTCTTGCTGAACCAGAGAATTGTCTCATAGCGGCCAGAAAGGCGCTTCGAGCAATGAAGGCCGTGCTCAAAGTGCCAGATGATCCGGTTGCGAAGACGCAAGCCGTGCTTTTGAAAAACCGGATAAAGTATCATATCAAGAGGAAATATCTCGCCCTTGTCGACATGGTTTCCAACTTGCCAACAAAGTGAGCCAGAGGGCGCCAAAAGACGCACGCATTCCGTGATGACATCCCCTTGCATCTTCACATAATCGGATAAAGAGGAACGGGATTCATAGGATTTGCCAATATTGTAAGGCGGCGACGTTACAATGAGCTTCATTGAGGCGGCCTTAAGGGACCGCATAAACGCGACATTATCCTGGCATTCCATAATTACGTCATGGCCGACAAGAGGGTTGCCGGCGATCGGCGAACGGGGCTCCTGAACGTCAAAGTCTTGTCTGGCCGCCCCATAGGCGAGCAGATCGACTGGCTGGTCGGACATCGGAAAACTGGCTCGCACGGCTAGCCTCTGTTTAGGTTTTGTTCGAATCGCATCTTACGCAAATTCAGCGCTAACGGAAGCCCACTTTGCTTAATTCTCGTGAAAGGCGACATCGCAGGCGTGAACGGATATATCCATGGGCTTCGCAAGCCTACCGATTGAGCGCGCCATGACACCTCAAACCCGCCTGCGCGATTGGCAGGATCGTTTGCGCGAGCCTAGCCTCAGCGCCGTTCTCGGGTTGCAGGTGCTCGTCATGTTCGTGATCGGGCCGCTGACGGGGACGAGCCTGACCTTCCCGCGCATCATTCCGCTGTTCGTGATCGTGATCGCGCTCGTCTCCATCTTCGTGGTCGCCCAGGGAAGCGCGGCGCGGAGGGTTACCATGGCGGCCTTCGGCGCGACGGTGGCGGGATCCGCGCTGCGGACCTTCTTCCCCACGCCGGCGACGTTTCTGATGGTGGAAAGCATCGCGATCCTCGTATTCATCGCAACGGTGACCGTGGTCATCGCCCGCACGGTGATGGGAGGCGGGCGGGTCACGCTCCACCGGATTCAGGGCGCCATCGCGATCTATCTGAATATCGCCATGGCGTTCGCGTTCATCGACAATCTGATCCTCCGCCATTGGCCAGCGGCCTACTCCAATCTCGGCCCCAGAGTGGACGACCGTCTGGGGGAGATGCTCTATTTCAGCCTGACGACGATCACGACGACGGGATATGGCGATATCGTGCCCATCCATCCGGTGGCGCGCGGCATGGCCAACCTGGAATCCGTGACCGGGCAGCTTTATATCGCGATCACGATCTCGATCCTGGTCGGGCGGCATGTCTCGCATCGGCGCGAGGTCGAGGAAAAATCGGCGACGGGCGATTAAGCGCGCCCAGGCGCGGTCCGCACCGTAAATTCCTAGTTAAGCGACGTGCTGGCCTCGTTCAGCAACTGCGAAACCGCGGCGATGATTTGCGCGGGCGCGAAGGGCTTGGTGATCAGCACGCTTTTCGGTACGCCCATCGCCGCCCAGTCGCCCCCGCCATCGGCGGTAATGTAGACGATGGGCAATTCGTGATTGAGCGCCCGCGCATGCCGCCCGACATCCCATCCGGTGAGGCCACGCGGCCGAAGCCTGACATCGGTGATCAAGGCGCGACATTCGGCGGCGCGCGCATCCAGAAGC
>CAJCJC010000398.1 GCA_903970575.1 Alphaproteobacteria bacterium | reverse complement strand
TCGCAGCCCTCCTGAACGGTCAGGAACGCCGATGCGCCGCGCGGCGCCCCCTGTTCGGGCAGCGCATCGAATTTTTCCTCCACCGCGAAGTCGGTCAGAATCAGGGTTTCGCCCGCCGCGCGAGCCGCGCGGACCACCATTTCCGGCAGGGATTGATAACTCTGCGGTCCGACGATGATGTCGACATAGCGCGCGCGCTCGGCGATCACCGGTCCCTCCGCCTGCGCCACGCAGCCGGCGACGGCCAGAATCATTCTTCCGCCATCTTCCGCTTTCGCCGCCTTGGCGGCGCGCAGCCGGCCAAGTTCGGAAAACAGCTTCTCCGTCGCCTTCTCCCGGATATGGCAGGTGTTGAGAAGAACCATGTCGGCGCCCTCGGGGCTATCGACCGGGCGATATCCCAGCGGCGCCAGCAAATCGATCATCCGCTGGCTGTCATACACATTCATCTGGCAGCCCCAGCTGCGCACGTGCACGGTCTTCGTCGGCCGGTCGCCAGGCCGTATAGGGTCAGGCGGCGGCGTCAATTTCATCCCCGTCATCGGTTCCGTCATCGAGATGCGGGTCGAGGTCGCCCGGCTCGCGACCGCGGATCGCGCGCGCCACGCCCGCCAGGACTTCACGCTCGCAGCGCGCGGCCAATTGCTTGCGCGTCATCCCGCCCGCTACGAACGCCTCATGGAATTCGACCGTGATCGTCAGTCGTCCAAGCGATACCACCCGCCAGGCGTGGGGCAATAAAGGCATGTCGCCGTACCAGGCGTAAATCGGCCTCAGCGCGCGGCCGAGCGGCATGCCATCCAGCGCCGTAGCGACGACCGAGACCGGTTGGATCGTCAGCGGCTTATCCGTGGCCGCCTGTTCGGCCACTCTGAACAGCGCCGATTTAAATGGCAGCAATCGATTTCCGTCCGAGGTCGTACCCTCTGGAAACAGGACCAGATTATCGCCCGCCGCCAGTCGCGTCGCGACTTCGTTGGCGTGCTCGCCCGCGTTCCGGGGAAGGCGATCGACGAAGACGCTGCGCTGAAGCCGCGCCAGCCAGCCGATGACCGGCCAGGCGATCATGTCGGATTTGGCGATAAACGAGCATTCGAGAAGGGCGCCCAGAACCTCGATATCCAGATATGACGTATGGTTCGAGACGAAAAGCGTGGGGTGCGCCGCCGATGGCTGGCCGCGCGTGACGATCCTGAGGCCCAGCAGCCGGGCCGCGCGACGGTGATAAAACCGGGGAATGCGGGCGGCGGCCGACGATCGCGTCATCACGGCCAGCGCCTGGATCGGCATCAGGGCGAATGTCAGAACAAGATAGGGGATCACCCGGCCCAGGCCGAGCAACCAGGAACCGTTCATTCCTCGAGACCGATCGTCGTGGCCGGCGCTTCGCGCGCCATCGTTTGATAGTGCTTGGCGTATTTGTCGGTAATCAGATCCGTCTTGACGATGATGCAGACATCGGTCGTCTGGAACTGATGATCGATGACCGCGCCATCGCCGATAAAGCCGCCCAACCGCAAATACGCCTTCAGAAGCGGCGGCATCTCGATCATCGCCGCCGCGGGATCGATTTCATGCGAGGCGATGCGCCGCATCTCGACATATCGATCCGACACGGCGGTCGCGCGCAGCGCCGGCGGCGCGAGGTGGTAATAATAGAGATAGGACAAGGGCATTTCGATGGAATCCGGGTCCACGCCCGGCAGGCTCGCGCAGCCGAACATGACCTCGATATTATAGCGGGATATGTAATTCGCGATGCCCCGAAACAGAAGATTGATTCCCCGTCCGCGATACGGCGGCGACACGCAGGCGCGGCCAAGCTCCAGGATTTCGCCTGGATAATCGACGATCCGGCTGACATCGAACTCCGTCGCGGAATAAAAACTGCCGCGTTTGGCGGCCATCTCACGGCGGATCAGACGATAGGTCCCGACGACCGATTCTTCCTCCGAAAGATTGTGGTCGATCACCAACAAATGATCGCAAACCGTATCGAATTCATCGAAATCACGACCTTCAGCCTGCATCTCCGGCGACGGCTGAGCCCCCATTTCTTCGTAGAACACCTGATAACGCAACCGCTGCGCGGCTTCGATTTCCGCCATGGTTTGCGCGAGGCGCACCTCGAGACTGCCGGAGCGTATCGACCCGAGCCGGGCGAGGTCGGCGCTAACGTGAGACATTTTCGATTATCCCGGGTGTGGCCGGGCTCCAGAAAACGACGTCACCCGGAGGCGACGCCGGTTGAAGATGAAGATCGATGTCGTGTGGTGCGATGAGCATGAATGTTCACATCATACATCCGGCCGCGCCGGGATTCCAGTTTTCCTATTCGGCCTTCGATCTCCGCCGCCGAAGAGCGGGCTGCCGCCTCTCGCCACGATTCGGTCTCGACTGGCCGCGCCCTGAATTCCCAACGATCACGGCGGATCGAAATCCTTGCGGAAAACCAGCGCGTCAATCGACGCGCCTTTGGCTTTATAATAGCCGGCGCGGCGCGCCTCCTCGCGAAATCCATGGCCGAGATAGAGTTCGATCGCCGGCCGATTGTCCATCGCGACTTCCAGAAACAACCGTCGCACGCCGCCCTCTTGCATGGCCGAGAACGCCGCTTCCAAAAGCGCGCCGCCCATGCCGCGTCGCCGGCTGGACGGCGCGACGCAGAGCGTTAGGATTTCCGCTTCGTCGATGACGGTACGCCACAGGATCAGTCCGGCGGGCGCGTCGTCAGCCGCGATTATGCATCCGGCGACTCCCTTCATATCCAAAAGCGCCGCGAAG
>CAJCJC010000397.1 GCA_903970575.1 Alphaproteobacteria bacterium | reverse complement strand
GCCGGATAGAACCAGCCGAGATTGACCAGCGCATCCTTAAGGAAGGGAAAGGCAAGCTCCGTCGCCAGCGGTTGGCGGGTGAAGAACGCGATCAGAGTCGCCGCGACGGCGGCGATCGCCAATTGCCAGAGGAACTTGACCCGGCTGGAAAGCCCCTTCGAATTGCGCTTGGTCAGCTTCAGATAGTCGTCGCCGAAGCCGATCGCCCCGAAGCCGATCGTCACCAGCAGTACGATCCAGGTATAGGCGTTCGTGAGATCGACCCACAGCACGGTCGAGACGATGACCGCCAGCAGAATCATCACCCCGCCCATCGTCGGCGTACCCTGCTTCTTCAGATGGGTCTCGGGGCCATCGGTACGGATTGGCTGCCCCGCGCCCTGGCGCGATTTCAGCCAGCGAATAATCGCCGGACCGAACACGAAGCAGACCAAAAGCGCCGTCATGACCGCGCCCCCGGTGCGGAACGTCTCGTACCGCAGCAGATTGGCCAGCAGATATTTATCCGCGAAGGGGCGCGACAGATCATACAGCATCGCGCATCCCCTTGGCCTCGTTACTTTTCTCGTGAAGCGCGGCGACGACGGCGCCCATGCGCGATCCGGCCGACCCTTTGACCAGGACGATGTCGCCCGGACCGATCGAATCCGACACCAGCTTGGCGAGATCGGCCGCGCTCTCGGCATGGCCGCCGCGCCGCGTCGCGGGCAGGGCGTCCGCCAGGTGGCGCATCAGCGGGCCGGCGGTGAAAACATAATCGATGCCGGCGGCGACAATGTCGGGCGCAAGGGCCGCGTGGTCGGCGGCGGCGGCCTTTCCCAGCTCCAGCATGTCGCCCAGTACGGCGATTTTTCTGCCGCCCGCGGCCGGCCTCCGCATCGCCAGCACCGCGAAGGCCGCGCGCATCGCCGCAGGGCTGGCGTTATAGCTTTCGTCGATCAGCGTGAAGACGCCGCGCGCGATGGCGATTTCGGCAGTAACGCCGCGCCCTTTGACGGAGGACAGCGTCGCCATACCCGCCGCCGCCATTTCGATATCCGCGCCCAGCGCCGCGACCGCGAGCAAAACCGCGAGCGCGTTCTGGACCTGGTGACGGCCCGGCAAATTCAGGCGGAACAACACAAGCCGCCCCAGGATTTCCGCCTCGACGGACGAGCCCTGGGCGTCGAGCGCCACGTCCAGGAGCCTGGCCTGGGCGGTACGGGCCTCGCCGAAGCTCCAGATGCTTTTCAGATTGCTGGACTTGGCGTGCAGGACCAGCCGCGCGAACTGGGGGTTGTCCGCGTTCAGGATTGCGATACCGTCCTCGGACATGCCCGCGAAGATTTCCGCCTTGGCGTCGGCGATCGCTTCGATATTGGGGAAATGCTCGATATGGACCGGCTCTACCGTGGTGATGACGGCGACATGCGGACGTAGAATTCCGGACAAGGGCGCGATCTCGCCGGCATGGTTCATGCCGATCTCGAAGACGCCGAACCGCGAGGCGGCCGGCATGCGCGCCAAGGACAGCGGCATCCCGATCTGGTTGTTGAGATTGCCGGTGCTGGCGTGAGTCGAGCCCTGACCGGCGAGCAGCGCCGCGAGCGCCTCCTTGGTCCCGGTCTTCCCGACCGAACCGGTCACGGCGACGATCCGGGCGGCGCTGCGCGCCCGCGCGGCCCGCGCCAGGTCTTCGAGGCCCAACAGCGTGTCGGGAACGGCGAGCAGTCGCGCCGGGTCCGCGCCGGATGGCGGGCGCGCGACCATGGCGGCGGCGGCCCCGCTGGAAAGCGCGGTCGCGACGAAATCATGCCCGTCAAATCGCGGCCCTTTCAGCGCCACGAACAAATCGCTGGGCGCCACCGCGCGCGTGTCGATGGATACGCCATCCGCCGACCAGGACGCGCCGGGCGCGACGCCGCCGCCCGTCGCCAGCGCAGCCTCGCGGGCTGTCCACAGCGCGGTCATGGCGCCATTCCGGAGATAACGGCGCGCGCGACCGCCGCGTCATCGAACGGCTTGACCGTATCGCCGATAATCTGGCCCTGCTCGTGCCCCTTGCCGGCGATGACAAAAATATCGCCCGCCTCGAGCCCCCGGATGCCGGCCGCGATCGCCTCGGCCCGGTCGCCGATCTCGACCGCCCCCGGCGAAGCCTTAAGAATCGCCGCCCGGATCGACGCCGGGTCTTCGCCGCGCGGGTTGTCGTCGGTGACGATGACCCTATCCGCCAGCCGCGCCGCGATGGCCCCCATCAAGGGCCGCTTTCCAGGATCGCGATCGCCGCCGCAACCGAACGCCACCACCAGGCGACCCGTCGCATGCGGCCTCAGCGTCTCCAGCACGGCGACCAGCGCGTCCGGCTTATGTGCGTAGTCGATATAGACAGACGCCCCGTTCGGAACCCCGCCCACCGGCTCCAGCCGCCCCCTGACGCCCCGCAGGCTTTCGAGCGTCCTGACGATCCGCGCCAACCCGTCGGATATTGGCGCCTGCAAATCCTCGATCTCGCAGGCGATGACGAGACCGAGCGCGCAGAGCGCGTTCATCAGTTGAAACTCGCCAACCAGCGGCAGCGTGAAATCCCACCGGCGGCCGAATGCCCGCATTGTCACGAACTGGCCCGATGACAGCGGAGTCCGCGCATCGATCCTAAGGTCGCGCCCCCGGCGCCCATAAGAGAGGACGCGCCGCCCGGCGGCCTTCGCCGCTTGGTCCAACCGGCCGAATTCAGGGATGTCGGCGTTCAGAACCGCGACGCCATCGGGCGCCAGAACCTCGGTGAAAAGGCGCAGCTTCGCGTCGAAATAGGCTTCGCTCGTCGCGTGATAGTCGAGGTGATCGCGCCCGAAACTGGTGAAACCGGCCGCACGCAACCGCACGCCGTCCAGCCGGAATTGATCCAGCCCATGCGATGACGCCTCCATCGCCGCCCGCTCAACGCCAGCTTGCGCCAACGCCGCCAGATCGGCGTGAAGCTGCGCGGGGTCGGCGGTGGTGAGCGTTCCGTACCGCGTGAGCACGTCGGATTCGATCCCCAGCGTGCCGAGGCTGGCGGCGCGCAGCCCCAGCAGGGACCAAATCTGCCGCGCGAAGCTGACGGTGGAGCTTTTCCCGCTGGTGCCGGTGACGGCGGCGACCATGTTCGGTTGGGCGCCGTGGAACGACGCGGCCATATGGGCGAACAGCCGGCGCGGCTGCGCATCCTCGATGACCGGCAGATCCGTAAGGCCGGGCGGGATCGCGCCGGATGGCGCCAGCACCGCGACCGCGCCCAGCCGCGCCGCCTCGTCAAGGAAACCGACGCCCGAAACTTTCGCGCCCGGCAGCGCCGCGAACAGGAACCCCGGCCGCACGGCGCGCGAATCCGCCGTCAACCCAAGGATATCCACGCCCGCCAGATGGGCGATGTCGCGGAATCCGGCTTCGCCGCTATGAGGAATGGCGTTCATGAGATCAATTAGGCGCAATGTGGCGGCCGATCGGATTGACCTCGATTTCCATCTTGGCCTGAACGATCGGCGACTGATCGTCGACCGGCGGAATCTCGAGGAGTGGCCCCATGGACGAAATCACCCGGGCGACCGCGGGCGCGGCCACCCAGCCGCCGGTTTCGAAGCCGGCGCTATGTTTGTTGCCATGCGGCTCGTCGATGGTGACGAAGACGGCGTAACGAGGATCGGTCATCGGGAATACGCCCACGAACGAACTCAAATTCGCGTGCTTCTTTGCGTAGCCGCCGTTCAGCATGATCTTCTCGGCGGTGCCGGTCTTGCCGCCAACCAGATAGCCCGGAACATTGCCGAATTGCTTCGCCGTGCCGCCGGTCACCACCAGGCGCATCAGTCGGCGCATCGTATCCGAGGTCGCTTCCGAGATCACCCGAACGCCCGCCGGGGCCTGGCCGCCCGGCCGCTTGATCAGCGTCGCTGGCCGCAGAACGCCCCCGTTTGCGATGGCGGAAATGCCGCTCACAAGCTGAACCGGCGTGACCGAGATGCCGTGACCGAACGCGATCGTCAGCATATTGATCGGCCGCCAGGGATGCGGAATTTCCGGCGTGCCCACTTCCGGCACCTCGAGCGACATTCTCCGCGTCAGGCCGAGGCTGTCCATGAAACGCTCCTGCGCCTCCGGGCCGACCTGTTCCGCCATGCGGGCCGAACCGATATTGGACGATATCTCGAATATCTTGGCGACCGACGAATATCCGGGCAACTCGTCGCCCTTGAAGTCATGGATCGTGAAGCGCCCGATCGTAATCGGATGAAAGGCGTCGAAGTAATCCGTCAGCTTCACCTTGCCGCTGTCGAGCGCCAGCGCCGTGTTGAACACCTTGAAAATCGAGCCCATTTCATAAACGCCCAGCGTCATGCGGTTGAAATGCGGATCGGGCTCGCCCGGAGCCGGCTTCGGCTCGGCGTTCGGTTCCTCGGGATCGAAATCGGGCAGCGACACCATGGCGAGAATCTCGCCGGTATGTGTGTCCATGATAAGGCCGCCGCCGCCCATCGCGTGGAATTCATCCACCTGGGCCGCCACCTCGCGGTGCAGGATATGCTGCAGCCTGATGTCGATCGACAGCGCCAGCGGCGTCGTTCCCTTGGCCAGATAATCGTCGAAGGATTTCTCGATGCCGGCGATGCCGTGGCTGTCGATATCCGTATAGCCGATCACCTGCGCGACTTCGCTGCCCTCCGAATACAGTCGCCGTTCGTCGGGCTGAAAGCCGATGCCCGGAAGGCCAAGCTGGTCGACCGCATAATGCTGACGCGGCGACAAATGCCGCTTCACCCACACGAAATGGCTCTTGCCCTGCAATCGTTGCAACAACTCGCCATAAGACAGGTCGGGAAACAACTTGGAAAGCTGGTCCGCCGCGTCCGGCGCGTCGATGACCTTGCTCGGGTAGGCGTAAAGCGATTCCGTGGGGATCGAGGTCGCCAGGACCTGCCCGTTGCGGTCCAGTATGTCGGCGCGGACGGTCCGCATCGCCGGCGGCGCGGCGTGCGCCCGAGCAACCCCATCCGAACTCAGCGCGAGCATCGTCAGTCGCCCGGAGACCACGATGAGAGCGATCGCGAACAGCAACCCCATCACGACCAGCCGGGTATGCGCTTGATCGAGCATCTGCCGCGCGGCGCCATCGACGCTGACGGTCATCGACGGGGCGTGGGCGGCGCTTTCCGGCAACGCCGGCCCCGAGGCGCGCGACCCGATAACGCCCGCGAACGGTATGAGGGCCTGTCGCTCCCTCATTCGTGGCGCTCGGCGCGCGCAAGGATAAGCCCGATTCCGCTCAGCGTCGGCGTCGGCGTCGACTGATGGGCGGCGACCTGAATCTCGGGGGCTGAGGGGCGGGCGGGCGATATCGGCGTCCGGGGCGCCGGATGATCCTTGGCCATCTTCGCCGCGGCCGCGTCGAGCTTGACGAGCTGCTCCGCCGATGGCTTGAGCGGAATATCCTCCAGCCTGACGACGCGCTGAATCGGCGTGGATTCGAGCGCGAGATAGCGCTTCGACAAAGCGTCGATGCGTTTCGGGTCGTTCAACGAATCCCATTCGGCGCCAAGAATGCGGATCGCTTCCTGTTCCTGCCGGGTCTTGCTGTCGAGCTCGGCCAGATGCCGGTCCACGCGCCTGACCTGATAGCTCACATGCATGACAGTTCCGCCCGCCACCACCAGCAGGGCGATCCAGAGCAACGTCGTAATCCGGATCATGCCGCTTCTCCCATCGCCAAATCGGCGGGCCACGCGGGGGCCGCGCTGCGTTCGGCCGCCCGCAATTTGGCCGATCGCGCCCGTGGATTGGCCGCGAGCTCCACGTCCCCCGCGACCAATGGTTTATTGGTTAAAAGGCGAAATGATGGCGCGCGCGGCTCGGCGCTTTCCGGCAGATGGCGCGATCCGGCGGGCGCGCGTCCCGAGCGTCGCTGCAGAAATAGCTTGATCGGCCGGTCCTCGAGCGAATGAAACGAGACGACGGCCAGACGGCCGCCAGGGGCCAGCAGGCGTTCGGCCGCGCCCAGCCCCCGCTTCAGTTCGCCGATTTCATCGTTGACGGCGATCCTCAGCGCCTGGAACGTCCGGGTCGCCGGATCTATCCGGTCGCCCTTGCCCGACCCGTCGCCCTTGCTCGGGATCGCCTTGCGGACGATCCGCGCCAGCTCCGCCGTGCGATCGAACGGACGCGACCTGACGATGGCGGCCGCTATCCGGCGCGCGAACCGCTCCTCGCCCAGCTCATGGATCAGGTCGGCGAGCGCGCCTTCCGGCAGCGTGTTCACCAGATCGGCGGCCGTTTCGCCACGCTGGGACATCCGCATGTCGAGCGGGCCGTCGCGGAAGGAAAAGCCGCGTTCCGCCCGATCCACCTGCATGGACGAAATGCCGATATCCAGCGCGACGCCATCGACGGCGGACACGCCGCGCGCCTCCAGCAGCCGGTCCATCGCGCCATAATTGCCCTCGATCAAGGTCAAACGACCGGCGAAGCGCTCCACCATCGCCCGGCCGAGCGATAGAGCGTCCGGATCGCGGTCGATGCCCCACACCAGGCAATCGGCCGCGTTCAGGATCGCCTCCGAATATCCCCCGGCGCCGAACGTGCCGTCGACATAGCGGCCGCCCGCCTTTGGGGCCAAAATTTCCAGGACGGCGTCGCGCAAGACCGGAATATGAGGGGGGTTCATCAGACCATCCCCTCCAATTGAAGCGTGGGGAAGGAAATCGCGCCTGTTTTGAGCGCCTGCGCCGCCTCCGCGTGGCGATCTTCCAGCGCCTTCGGCTCCCAAATCTGGAACGTCGCGCCGCGTCCAAGAAAAGCTATTTCGGCGCCGACCCCGATCTGGTCGAGCATCGGCCGCGGCGGCGAACAACGCCCTTCCCCGTCGATCGGCAGAAACTGAGCCGTGCCGAAAATCGCGGTTTCGAAAAAGGCGCGCTCCGGCGCCGAAGGGGAAAGTTTTTCGAGCGCGGCGGCCATATGCTGCATGCGCTCGATGGTCATGCCCTCGATCACCGGGTCGGAGGGCGAGCGATAGATCACCACGCCTTGCGAGTTCCGAGCCGCGACGGCTGTTCGGAACGACGCTGGAAACGAGACGCGCCCCTTCCCGTCAATGCGAGTGACGTGAGTCGCGAAGAACAGATTTGTGTTCAAGGTCGGCGACATCGCCAGTCAGTCCAGCCCGCCTCCGCGCGTTTGACCAAGGACGCTTGGAAGCCTTGCGCATGCATCCCTGGCCCCCATGAATATGGGAAAGTCTGGGTGTATCACGGGATTTTGTGGGATACAATGGGAAATGACTAAGCAAAACTTATTCTAGACATTGCTCCAGGTCGCGATCTCGAATTCTTTAGTCGATCGACATTTTGAATATTTTCACCAAAAAATCGCTATTATTGCTAATATAATCCGTTTCCGTTCTGGAATCACTTTTTGAAAGCCGCGTGTCAGGCGGCCTGTAAGCCGGGTTCTGTCCCCGATCGAAACCGGGGGATGATCATTCCTCTGGGACGCCCGTTACCGGGCGCCTCGCGCGATCCACCCGGGCGGCGGCGCGGAAACGCCTGGCGGACAAGCCGCCATGCCGCCCCTATTCGATCTTGCTCCCGGTGGGGTTTACCTTGCCGACGCCGTTACCGGCGGCGCGGTGCGCTCTTACCGCACCCTTTCACCCTTGCCGCCCGCGATAGGACCGATGGTCATATCGACAGGTTGGCGGTTTGCTTTCTGTGGCACTTTCCCTGGGGTCGCCCCCGCCGGGCGTTACCCGGCACCGTCTTTCCGTGGAGCCCGGACTTTCCTCCAGCGCGCCGACGGTGAGGTTGGCGCGCCAGCGATCATCCAGCCGCCTGACACGGGCTGACCCTACGCCAGCGCCGCCGCCTTTACCAACGCCACCAGCCGCGCGCGCGTCTCATCGTCCGCGACGCCCGTGACCGATCGCGGCCGGAAATGACGCTGAAACGCGGCGATCGAGTCCCTCGCGCCATCCGGGTACCCAAAGCGCCGCATCCACCGCGCGATATCGATCGAAACCTTGGCGTCGTCCTCCCGCGGATCGGGCCAGAGGCCGACGCCGCGATCCGCCAGCCATTTCCAATCGAATAATTCGCCAGGATCGCGCTTGCGTCCGGGCGCCACATCGGAATGCCCCAGAATTCGCCAGGCCGGTATCGGATGCCGCGCCAGGATATCGTGGCACAGCCGCTCGAGCGCGATCATCTGCGGCAAGGCGAAGCGGCGATAAGCGGCCCCATGTCCTGGATTGACCAGTTCGATGCCGATCGACCGGCTGTTGACGTCAGCCTCGCCCGCCCAGCTCGATACGCCGGCATGCCAGGCGCGGCGGTCTTCCGGGACCAGGCGCCAGACGACGCCATCTTCTTCCACCAGATAATGGGCGCTGACCTCGGCCGAAGGATCGCATAACCGGTCGAGCGCTGACCTGGCGTCGGCCATGCCGGTATAATGAAGCACGAGGATATCGACGATGGTCCCGTCACGACGGGCACCATGGTTGGGGGAGGGTCTTTCAAGCACCGAGCGGCGCCGATCGGGAAAGCGGCGCGGGCGAACCCGAAACCGGCGTTCGGCCGCGAATAACCGCCGAGCGCTTCAGCAGGATAAGAAGGCGACGCATCGTATGTGCCTAATGCAAGCAGCGAAGGTTTGGAACCACGAAGATTGGCGCGCCTTACCTTTTCGGCGGGGCCGTCCCATGTGACGTGTTGACGACAGCATTGGCGCTATTGCCGAACGAGCGTTGAAGAGCCAGCATGACTGTAAACAACGAACAGGAGCGCGGTGTGGTCGGCCGACATGATGCGCCTTCGATGCACCATGAAGAGATCGAGACCAAAATCGGTCGCGAGGCCAAAGTCGACCCCAGAATCGACCCTCGAATCGATAACGCCTTCAGGCGCGAGCTTGTCTCGCATCTGCCCCATTTGCGCGCCGTCGCGCGGGCGCTTTCCGGACACCGCGATCGCGCCGACGATCTCGTCAACGACACTGTCTTGAAGGCGCTCTCGGCCGAGGCGCAATTTCAAGCGGGCACGAACCTCAAGGCGTGGCTCATGACCATCCTGCGCAATCACTATATCAACGGATTGCGTCGCAATAAAATCGAGGTTGAGACGATTGGCGAAATTCCCGAAGGCGCGCTGCCGACCGCCCCGAACCAGGAGCATGTGGTGGAGGTAAGCGAAGTTGGCGCGGCTCTTCAACTGATGTCGATCGAGCATCGCGAAATCCTGGTCCTGGTATCGGCAGCGGGTCTCAGCTACGAAGAGGCGGCGGATATTTGCGGCTGCGCGGTCGGAACGATCAAATCCCGCCTTAATCGCGCCCGCGGCGAATTGAAGCGCGTTTTGGCTCGATCGAGCGGAAAAAATCCAGCCATGGGCTCGGCGCGCGCGGGTTTGCGGCGCGCGATTGTTTAATTTGGGACCTTAAGTGCGTCAAAAGCGTTTATGCGATATTGTTGCGGTCGCTTGAGCGAAGTTTTTCTCCGGTATCTTGCGCGTCGGGAATGCGACGCGTCTCCAGATCCTTGCCGGAATATTGACTCCTGAGCGGATCGCCAGCGCGATGCCGTCGATGAAAAATGAAATGAGGTTTTATTCATGAGCGTCTCCCACGATATCGTTCGCCTTCTGCCCTATTTACGGCGGTACGCGCGCGCTCTCACAGGTTCGCAGGAGACGGGCGACCAATATGTGCGACTTTGCCTTGAGGCCATCCTGGCCGAGCCGGAACGCATTAAGAGCGCGAACGACCTCAGGGTCGAACTCTTCGCCGTGTTTCACGACGCCTGGGACATCGTGGACAGCGCGATTCCGCTGACGGACGGAAGCGAGGCGCCGGATGACGGTCTCCATCGCCAACTTGCGGCCTTGCCGTCGATCGAACGCCAGGTCCTGTTGCTCATCGCGCTTGAGCGCTTCTCCACGGCCGAAGCGGCGCGGATTCTCGACCTCGATGAGGCGGATGTCGTCAAGAAGCTGGAAATCGCGCGCCAGGAATTGCGCCGTCAGGCGACGACGCGCGTGTTGATCATCGAGGATGAGCCGGTCATCGCGATGGATATCGCCGGGATCGTCGAATCGCTCGGTCACGAGGTCGTCGGCGTCGCCGGAAGACAGGCCGAAGCGGTGGAACTGGCCCGCAAGCACCACCCGGGATTGGTCTTGGCCGACGTCCAGTTGCAGGATGGCGACAGCGGGATCGTGACGGTGCAGGAGATCATGCGCTCGATGGATGCGCCGGTGATTTTCGTAACGGGCTTTCCCGAGCGCCTCTTGACCGGCGACAGGGTCGAACCGGCGTTCATCGTTACGAAACCCTTCGATCCCGAAACCCTTAAGGTTGCGATCGTTCAGGCCTTGTCGTTTTCGGCGCCCCAGGCGTTGAAACCGGCGGGGGTGGTTTAGGGACAGGGTCGGTTCGAGACGACCGCCCGATCAATCCTTCAGTTTCCGCGCCAGAAGCTCAATCAAATCCTCTGGAATCGGTTCCTCGAGCACGGAGCTGTAAGCGCTCTTCAATTTGTTTTCGAGCCAACTGTCGAAGATAGCGTCGCTTCCGCCCTCGGCCTGGGCTGGGTTTCGGGGCGTGCGCGCGGCGCGCGGGTCTCTGCGTCGCGGATTTTGCTTATTCTCCACTATGTCTACGCCCTCTACCCGTGTCTATGCATACGCGCGACCAAATCGCGTAACGCCACCGAAGCTGACATCCTATTTCGTGACGCGATATCGATCATATGACTAAGCCTGAACACACGAAGCGCAAAAAGGTGTCTCATTTTTCCCGGTCGGACCCATCGCCCCCGGCGGAACGATCCCAAAATCGATGGGTTTGAGAGCACGACGTCAAGCGGGGGGGATCGATGCGCACCATCGGCGGCTATCCATCCGGCGACGGCTCGCGGTGTTGTGATGAATTCGAAAGGCATTCTCCTCATGACGCGCGGACGCTCGATACGCGATATAAAAGCACTGCGTCGGCTCCAAACGCACGATACGCGTCGATCGCGACTCCGCAACCGCCGGATTCGGAATTCACAGTAGATTAAAGCGACTATAAGACAACCGAAAGCTTAAACGCGATAACCTGAAAGGAAGGCTAAGATGACCGCACGGAACATTGATGGCGAGTTCGACACCGTCAAGGACGATCTCGCGAAGCTCCGCGACGATATCGCAAACCTCAGTAACTCTCTGAAGGACGTGACGTCGGATACTGTTAATGAGCAGATCGCCCTTATCCGCGCGCGCATCGATACGATCGGCGGCGAGGCGAAACAACATGGCCGCGCGGCGCTGAGCGATCTGACCGACCGGATCGAGGAGCGCCCCCTTACCAGCGTTCTGATCGCTTTTGGCGTCGGCCTCCTGGCGGGAAAGCTGTTCGACCGATGACGGAACCCGGCGCCGTCGTCACCAATCCCATGTCGAGCAAAGCCTTCTCAGGTCAACTCGAAATCCGCGATGAATAGACTTCTCGTCTTTCTATTGCGGGAGGGACTTGGCTCCGTCGCCGGGATCCAAATCCGCAAAGCGGCCCGAACGCTCGCCGGTCAGGTCGCCTATTACGCGACACTATCCGTATTCGCGGTCGCCGCCATCGTTTTCCTGTATGTGCTGATTTACGAAGCGCTGTCGCGCGTTCTCACCTCGGAGGGCGCGGCGGCGGTGCTTTGCGGCGCGAATCTGGCCGTGGCGGGGATCATGCTGCTCTTGCGCGGGAACCGTCGA
>CAJCJC010000396.1 GCA_903970575.1 Alphaproteobacteria bacterium | reverse complement strand
CGCCCACCAGCGCGTGCGCGGTATCATCAGCCCCGCCGACCCCGCCAGTTCGCAAGCGCCGGTGAACAGGATCGTCTCACGCGGAAGCGGGACCCAATCCGGCATCACCGGCATGAACGCGTCCGGCATGGTCAAATGGATGATTCCCGCCGCCAGATAGAACACGGCGAGGATGATCCGCATGACGGCGCGGCCTGTGGTTTGGTGTTCGGCGTCGCGCGGCATGGCGGGTTCCTTAGGCTTATGACCGGGTCAATGCCCGGTATGCCGATGCAGGATCGCATCCGCGAGGCCGGTGTCATAGGACATTCCGGTCGGGGTCAGCATCGCGCCTTGCGGAAAATGGGACACGATAAGACCCTTGCGCTCCAGCGCCGTCCACGCCGCCTGGTTCGACAGGCCCGTGGCGTCCTTGCTGGCGACCACGGCGTCGCCCAGATGGAAATGGTCTCCATGCGGCGCGGGAATGCCCGCGATCGCCACCGATCCATCCGCCCCGCGCTGGACCACATGCGCGTCGGACTGCGCCAGCGCCTGCAGCAGGGTCAGGGTTTTCAGTTGCAGCGGGTTGAGGTTTAGGGGGTTGCGCTTGGGCGGCATGGCTTTTGTCTTTTCGTTGAGGGGATGTTCGCTCGGCGCTTATGCATAATCCACCCCCACAAGGTAAAGCCCGTCTGGCGGCGCGGTCGGGCCTGCCGCGGCGCGGTCTCGGGCGGCGAGGGCCTCGGCCACTTGGTCCGGGGTCCATTTGCGGCGCCCGACCAGGATCAGCGTGCCGACCATATTGCGCACCTGATGATGCAGGAAAGATCGCGCGCCAACCTCGAAATTGAGCCTATCGCCCTCCACCGCGATGTCCAGCCGGTCGAGCGTCTTGACCGGAGACTTGGCCTGGCATTCGGCGGCGCGGAAGCTGGAGAAATCGTGCTGGCCCAGCAGATGGGCGGCGCCTTCGCGCATCGCCGCGATGTCGAGCTCGTAATAGATATGCCAGGCTCGGCCGATATCGAGCGCGGCCCGGGCCGGCCGGTTCAGGACCACATAGCGATAGCGGCGATATCGCGCCGACAGCCGGGCGTCGAATCCGGGCGGCGCCGGCTCCGCCGACAGGATGGCGATGGGCTCGGGGCGCAGATAGGCGTTCAGCGCCTCGCGGATCACCCGGCCCTCGGTCTCGCGCTCCAGGTCGAAATGCGCCACCTGGGCCAGGGCGTGCACCCCCGCGTCGGTGCGACCGGCGCCGCACAGCCTGGGGCTCTCGCCGGAGAATTTCTGGATCGCCTGCTCGATCTCCCCCTGCACCGACCGGCCATTCGCCTGACGCTGCCAGCCGACATAGGGGCGGCCGTCATGCTCGATGGTCAGTTTCCAGCGCATGTGTCGTCAAGCAGGCTGATCCCCGGCGCCAGAGCGAAGCCGCGCAGGAAGGAGGCGCCATCCTGCGCGGCGCGGCTCGGGCGCTGCACCTGGAGCAGCTTGAGGGCCCCCTCGCCGCAGGCGACGATTGGGCAGCCATCCGGCGCCGGGTCGAGAACGGCTCCCGGGGCGCCACGCCGGAACTGAATCGCGGCTTCCAGCAGCTTGATGCGTTCGCCCCGCAGCGCGAAAGTTGTTCCCGGCCAGGGGTTCAGCGCCCGCACCTTGCGATCCAGGGTCGCCGCGGGCTCGGCCCAATCGATCAACCCCTCCGCCCGGTCGAGCTTGGAGGCGTAAGTCACGCCCTCCGCCGGCTGCGGCGTTTCGGTCAGTTCGCCAAGTTCGAGCAGGCGCAGCGCCTCGACGATCATCGCGCCGCCCAGAACGGCCAGATCGTCCATCAGCCCGGCGGCGGTGGTCCAGCGGCCGATGGAGACGGCGCGTTTCAGCAGCATCGGCCCGGTGTCCAGCCCGGCATCCATCCGCATGATGGTGATCCCGGTTTCGGCATCCCCCGCCAGAATGGCGCGCTGCACCGGCGCCGCCCCGCGCCATCGCGGCAACAGGGAGCCGTGGATGTTGATGCAGCCATGGATCGGCGCGTCCAGGATCGCCTTCGGCAGTATCAGGCCATACGCCGCCACCACGGCGACATCGAGGCCCAGCGCGGCGAAGGCGGCATGCTCCTCGGCCGATTTCAACCGCTCGGGCGTACGCACTTCCAGGCCATGGGACTCGGCCAGCACATGAACCGCCGACTTGACCAGCTTGTGGCCCCGTCCTGCGGGGCGGGGCGGTTGGGTATAGATTGCGGCGATGTCGTGTCCGGCCGCGATCAACGCCTCCAGGGCGCGCGCCGCGAAAGGCGGCGTTCCCATGAAGGCGAGGCGCATAGGCTAAAGGGTCCCGTTCCGCTTGGCCTTTTGCAGCTTGCGCAGAATAATGTTGCGCTTGACCAGCGACAAATGATCGACGAACAGAACCCCGTCCAGATGCTCGATCTCATGCGCGATGCAGGTAGCCAGAATGCCCGCTGCCTTCAGAACCTGCTCGGCGCCATTCTCATCCAGATAGCGCACCGTGATCGTGTCTGCGCGTTCCACGTCGGCGTAGAAATCGGGCACCGAGAGGCAGCCTTCGTTCATGACGCGCAGCTCTTCCGACGCATCGACGATTTCCGGATTGGCCATGCGATA
>CAJCJC010000395.1 GCA_903970575.1 Alphaproteobacteria bacterium | reverse complement strand
TTGGATAACACCACCGACACCGCCGCTGTCACGGCCGGCGCCGACACGCTCACCGCCTCCGATCGGGAGACGGTCACAAATCTCGGGTCGACCACGGCGTTTCAAAGCAGCAGCAGCAGCGGCGGCGGCTCGACAAGCTATTATTATCAGACAAACTACTACACCAGCACGGACACGATCGACGATTACATCTCCGGCGCCCTGTCCGCCACCGAGGCCTTGTCGGCCGCGTCGCTCGCCCTCCTGTCGGAGAACGGTCAATTATCCTATTCGGTCGACCCATCCAGCGGGCAATTCGAACTGACCCAGCTCACCCTGACCGTCACGCTCGATCAAAGCGTGGCGGTTCCCGAGCCCGGCTCTCTCTCCGTCTTCGGATTCGGCCTGCTGCTGCTGGCGCTGCGGGCCCGCTCTCTCAAGCGTCCTCCGAACATCGATACGATGTCGTCATAAAGGGTGCCCGGCGCGCGGACGTTATCCATGCTGGAACTGAACGATAACCCGACCGTTCGCATCGAAATGGCGGCCGGGCAATTTCCTATTCTCTATATCGACGATTTCTACGCCGACCCGCTGGCGGTGCGGGAGTACGCGCTCAATCTGGCGTTCGACCAGTTCGTGGCGCTTTACCCCGGGCGTCACGCGCCGCTGGATGGCGGGCTGAAATCCGAGGACGAAAGAATGGCCGCGGCGGAAGCCTGCGCCTATGTCGCCGAAATGCTCAAATCGGTCAGTTCGCTCGACATCGCCCATGAAGACGTCCGCACCGATTTTTCCCTCATCACCACCCCGGCGCGCGACCTACTGAAATTCCAGAAGCACCCGCATTACGACCAGACGCCGGTCTTGAGCCTGGTGTATTTGAACCCTCAGGACATGGGCGGCACGAGTTTCTGGCGGAACCGCGTGTTCGACCGGGCTGCCATCGTAACCCCCGAGGATCGTCAGGCTTATACGCGGTTCATGGAGGAAGCGCCCTTGGGCGAGGTGCGCGACGATTATACGATGGTGCACACCGATACCTGGGAAAAAATCCATGAGATCGAGGGCAAGTTCAACCGCTTCGTCGCCTATCCAGCCAGCGTGTTCCATTGGGTGAACTGCACATACGTGCCCGAGCCGGTCGATCTGCGGCGGTCTCGCCTGACGCAGCGGTTCAGCATCCATCGCGTCAACCAGCCGCCGGCATCATGATATGAACGCTCCTCTTAGGTCCATCGCCATTCTCGGCGGCGGGACCGCCGGTTGGCTGACCGCGCTTTATCTGCGCACCGCGCTGGGCGGGATCGGCGACAAGCAAATCTCGATCCAGCTCGTCGAATCCGAGGATATCGGCATCATTGGCGTCGGCGAAGCGACCGTGCCGACGCTGCGGGCCACGCTCGGGACCGTCGGCATTCCCGAGGCGGAGTTCCTCGTGCGCGCCAACGCCACATTCAAGAACGGGATCAAATTCCAAGATTGGAAGGAGCCGGGCACCGCCTTCACCCATCCGTTCGAGCCGCCCTCCCTCGCGGCCGGATTCGGTATCGCCCAGCACTGGGTCAATCTGCGCAACAATGGCGTCCCCGTCACCACGTTCGATCGCGACATCGTGGTGACGCCCACGCTCTGCGACGTCGGCGTCGGCCCCAAGCTATGGAGCTCGCAGCCCTACGAAGCCCCCATGTCCTACGCCTATCATTTGGACGCGGTAAAGTTCGCTGCCTATCTGCGTGAACTTGCCATCGCGCGGGGCGTAAAGCGCACAGCCGGCACGGTGGTCGATGTCTCGCTGATCGAGGATGGTTTCATCGGCAGCCTGAAAACCAAGGAAGGCGCCACGATAGCCGCCGATCTGTTCATCGACTGCTCTGGTTTCGCCGCACAGTTGATCGAGAAGGCGCTGAACGACCCCTTCGTCCAGTATGAAGACCTGCTCTGCGATCGCGCCGTCGCTTTCCAGATCCCGTTCCCCGAACCCAAGCATCCGATCCGTCCCTATACCACCAGCACGGCGAAAACCGCCGGCTGGATTTGGGAGATCGACCTCTTCGACCGGATGGGTACCGGATATGTCTATTCATCCGCTTTCATATCCGATGAAGATGCCGAGGAAGAACTGTGCCGCCACCATGGCCTCGACCGCGCGAAGGTCACGCCACGCCGTCTGAACATGCGGGTCGGCCGTCGCGCCAACACCTGGGTCAAGAATTGCGTGGCTATCGGCCTGTCTTCCGGTTTCATCGAACCGCTGGAATCGACCGGGATTTATCTGATCGAGGCCGCGGTCAAACTCTTGATCGACCATATCGGCTATAGCCGTCCGGCCGACGCGCTTGTGAAGCGTTACAACGACCTGATGCGTGACAGCTATGACGACATTAAGGATTTCATTGTCATGCACTATGTCACCTCGTCCAGGCGCGATACGCCCTTCTGGCGCGCTTATACCGGCGACGTAAAAATCTCCGAGCGATTGTCCGAGCGTCTCGCGATCTGGGACGAACGAGGGCCGATGCCCTCCGACATCAACAGCCCGCTCGGCCTGTTCAATTTCAACAACTACGCCTACATCCTGGCGGGGATGGACAAGCTGCCGCGCATGACCCCCTATGACCGGATCATTGATCTGGCGAAGGGGGAGGCGCTTTTGGCGCAAATGAAGAAAATCCAGACATCCGCGCGCAGCATGCATGTCGGGCACCGAGAATATCTGACCAAGGTCAGAGGATCGTTTGGAGGGGCGTCGGCTCCGCTCGCGCCCCAGCGCTGATATGCAGCCGCCCGCGCCCGGTGCGCCGCGTCCGTACCTCGCCGTCACGCGGCAATACATCAAGAGCCTGTCCTTCGGCAGCCCGACGATGGCGCGCTACCAGGACGCGACTATGCCCGCTCGGGAGTTTTCTTCCCTCGATCTCACGGTCTCTCCGGTCGCCGGGGCCGCATTCGAGGTCGTGCTCATCGTGCACGCCGCGGCGAAGCGAAATGACATCGTCGGCTATAGCCTGAAGCTCGCCTATGCGGGTCTCTTCGAGGTCAGGAATATGCCGCCGGAGCATCGCGACGCGACGCTCCATATTCAGGCGGCGGAATTGCTCTTCCCGTTCATGCGTAAAATCCTGATGAACCTGCTTTGCCTCAACGGATTTCCCTATAGGCCTGGCCCCACGGTCGATTTCGTCAGTCTCTATGCCAAGGAACTAGCCAGCCGGCGCCGCATCGGCTGAAACTCACCCGCCGATCGCCGCCACGCCCGGCTTCACGATGCCCATCGCGGTCAGCGCCGTTTGCACGATCTGCGCCGCGTTCAGTCCCGCCTCGTCATATTGCTTCATCGGCGCGTCATGCTCCATGAAGCGGTCGGGCAGCACCATGGTGCGGATTTTAAGGCCCCGGTCCAGCAAGGCGGCGGCGGCGAAATCATGCAGCACCATCGCGCCGAAGCCGCCCGTCGATCCTTCCTCAACGGTGATCACCACCTCATGCGCGCGCGCCAGACGGTGGAGCAGTGCGGTATCCAGAGGCTTGGCGAAGCGCGCATCGGCGACTGTCGTCGACAATCCACGGGCGGCCAGTTGCTCGGCTGCCTTGAGGCATTCCTGCAGCCGCGTGCCCAGGCTGACCAGCGCGATCTTCGTCCCCTCGCGCACCACGCGGCCTTTTCCAATCTCCAGCGCGACGCCGCGATCCGGCAAGGCGATGCCGGTGCCCTCGCCGCGCGGATAGCGAATGGCCGAGGGTCGATCGTCGATCGCGACCGCGGTCGCGATCATGTGCTTCAACTCCGCCTCGTCGGACGG
>CAJCJC010000394.1 GCA_903970575.1 Alphaproteobacteria bacterium | reverse complement strand
CGGGAGGTTTACAAGCGTTAACAGGTCGCATGCAGCCTGTTCGCCATTTTCAGGACGTAATTACGGCCCATCCTCGTCCTACCAAGACCCGCCTTATTTATACGCACCGCATGATAGGGAAATTCGTTGGATAAGATTCTGATTAAGGGCGGCAATTCTCTGAACGGCGCCATTCCCATCAGCGGCGCCAAGAACGCGGCGCTCCCCATCATGGCGGCGAGCATCCTGACCGAGGACACGCTGTCTCTCTCGAACGTCCCCGATCTGGCGGACATCAAAACGATGGCGAACCTGCTGGAGCCCATGGGCGTCGAAATCGCCGTCGACCGGCGCGTCAACGATCCCCAGGGTGGTCAGCGCATGGATTTGCGCGCCCACGCCATCGTCGACACCACCGCGCCTTATGACCTTGTCCGCAAGATGCGGGCCAGCGTCTTTGTCCTTGGGCCCTTGCTGGCCCGATGCGGAACGGCGCGCGTCTCCTTGCCCGGCGGGTGCGCCATCGGCGCCAGGCCGGTCGACCTGCATGTACAGGGCCTGGAACAGCTCGGCGCCGAAATCACGCTCGATGGCGGCTATATCAACGCCGCGGCGCCGCGCGGGCTCCGGGGCGCCAAGATCGTCTTTCCGAAGGTCTCGGTGGGCGCGACCGAGAATCTGATGATGGCCGCGACGCTGGCGAAGGGCGAGACGCAGCTCGTGAACGCCGCCTGCGAGCCAGAGGTGATCGATCTCGCCAATTGCCTGAACGCGATGGGCGCCGATATCGAGGGCGCGGGCTGTGGCGTGATCGTCATCCGCGGCGCGCCTTCGTTGCACGGCGCCAGCTATGCGATCATCCCGGATCGGATCGAGACGGGAACTTACGCGATCGTCACGGCCGTGACCGGCGGCAGGGTTGAACTGGTCGGCGCCCGGCTTGAGCATATCGCCGCGCTCGCCGAAATCCTGGTGCGGGCAGGGGTGGATGTCGACGAGACGGAAAACGGTCTGTCGGTCTCGCGGGTGAACGGGCATCTCAAGGGCGTGGATATCATGACCGAGCCTTTCCCGGGCTTCCCCACCGATCTCCAGGCCCAGGCCATGTCGCTGATGACGGTGGCCGAGGGCGCGGCGATGATCACCGAGACCATCTTCGAAAACCGCTTCATGCATGTGCCCGAGCTCATGCGCATGGGGGCCAACATCACCGTGCATCACGGCTCGGCTCTTGTTCGCGGCGTCGACCGGCTGCGCGGCGCGCCCGTCATGGCGACCGATCTGCGCGCATCGGTCTCCCTTGTCGTCGCGGCGCTCGCGGCGGAGGGGGAGACGGTGATCAGTCGGGTCTATCACCTGGATCGCGGCTATGAGCGGCTGGAGGCGAAGCTGGCCGCCTGCGGCGCCGAGGTCGAACGCCTGCGAGAGGCGTCGTAATGGACTCCGTCGCGCCCGTCCCAGAGCCGGACGCGCTTAAGCTGCGCGCCGTCGATGTAGAGGATTTGGCCGTTGTCGCCGCCTTTCTACAGGATGCGATCGTGAACGTGTCCGAGATGGCGTATTTGCCGGAGGAGCGTCGCTTCGTGCTGGTGGTGAGCCGCTTCCGCTGGGAACGCGCGGTCAAGAACGATGCGGTGGATGTTTTCGAACGCGTCTCCTGCGCCATCACGGTCGAGGGCGTCGACCGGCCGAAATACCGGGGCTTCACGATCAAGGAGCGCGGCCGCCTGATGCCGCTGCTGACCGCGACCTATGAGGACAGGGCCGTGCTGCTGACCTTCGGGGGCGGCGCCGCCCTGAAACTCGCGACTGACAGCCTCGATCTGCGCATCGAGGATTTCGGTCCCGGTTGGCCGACGAAGCAATTACCGCAACATGAAGATGACGTTCCGTGAGTCTCCAGGATTCCGTTGCCCAGGACACCATCGTCCTCGCCGTTCCAAAGGGCCGCATCCTGAAGGAACTGCGCCCGCTGCTCGACCGGATCGGGATTAAGCCATCCGCCGCGTTCGACGATGAGAATTCGCGCGACCTCCGCTTCGTCACCAACGTCCCAGGGTTCGAGATCATCCGGGTCCGCTCGTTCGACGTGCCGACCTTCGTCGCCTTCGGCGCGGCGCAGCTTGGCGTCGCCGGCAACGACGTGCTGATGGAATTCGACTATCCCGAAATCTACGCCCCGCTCGACCTCAAAATCGGCCGCTGCCGCATCTCCGTGGCCGAGCTGGCGGATTTCAGCAAGACGGACGACCCCTCGCGCTGGAGCCATGTGCGGGTCGCCACCAAATATCCCGAACTCACGCGGCGGCATTTCGCGGAACGCGGCGTGCAGGCGGAATGCATCAAGCTGAACGGCGCCATGGAGCTGGCCCCCTCGCTCGGGCTTTGCCAGCGCATCGTCGACCTGGTCTCCAGCGGCGCGACTCTGCGCGCCAACGGGCTGGTCGAGGTCGAGCATATCGCGGACGTCACCTCGCGCCTGATCGTGAACCGCGCCGCGCTCAAGACGCGGTCGGATGAGGTTGGATATTGGGTCGAACGCTTCCGGGAGGCGTGCGGTGCCGGTTAGGCTGGACGGCGCGGCGCCCGATTTCGAGGATCGCTTTCGCGCCTACCTCGATATCGGGCGGGAAGAGGCGGACAGGGTCGATTTCGCGGTCTCCGCCATCCTGGCCCGGGTCGCTGCCGAGGGCGACGCCGCCCTGGTCGATTACACAGCGCGCTTCGACCGCCTGAATCTCACCGCCGCCGATCTGCGCATCGGCCCAGACGAAATCGAGGCGGCCGTAAACGCGTGCCCCGCCGATCTGCTCGCGGCCATCGATCTCGCGGCGACCCGGATCGAGGATTTCCATCGTCGCCAGCTTCCCGCCGGCTATTCCTACGCGGATGGCGTCGGCAACACGCTGGGGCTGCGCTGGACTTCGGTCAGCGCCGCCGGCCTTTATGTACCGGGCGGCCTCGCGGCCTATCCCAGCTCGGTCCTGATGAACGCGATTCCGGGCAAGGTCGCGGGCGTTCCGCGCCTCGTCATGGTCGTCCCGACTCCGGACGGAAAGCTCGCGCCGGCGGTTCTGGCGGCCGCGCGCCGCGCTGGCGTCGACGAAATCTACCGCGTCGGCGGCGCCCAGGCCATCGCGGCGCTCGCCTATGGCACGGAGACGATCCGCCCGGTGGATATCATCGTCGGCCCCGGCAACGCCTATGTCGCCGCCGCCAAGCGCATGGTGTTCGGCCGCGTCGGCATCGACTCCATCGCGGGTCCCTCCGAAATCCTCGTCGTCTCCGACGCCGGGTCCGACCCCCGATGGATCGCGATAGACCTGCTCAGCCAGGCCGAGCACGACCTCGCCGCGCGCAGCATCCTGATCACGGACGATCGCCACTTCGCCGATTCCGTGTCCAGGGCGGTGGATGATGAGCTGACCGGGCTCGATCGGACAAACATAGCGTCGGCAAGCTGGCGGGACCATGGCGCGATCATTGTCGTCCCTAGCCTTGACGCGGCTCCCGCGCTCGTCGACCGCATCGCGCCCGAGCATCTCGAACTGTCCGTCGCGGACCCAGACGCGCTGGCCGCCAAAATTCGCAATGCCGGGGCGATTTTCCTGGGTCGCCATTCGCCCGAGGCGATCGGCGATTACGTCGCCGGCCCCAACCATGTCCTGCCGACATCGGGCGCGGCGCGCTACGCTTCCGGCCTCGGCGTGCTGGATTTCATGAAGCGGACCACTCTGATCCACTGCTCGCCCGTCGGTCTGGCCGCGATCGGGCCAGCCGCGGTGACATTGGCCGCCGCCGAGGGCCTGGGCGCGCACGCCAGATCCGTCGCGATAAGGCTGAACGGGACCACGCAATGAGCCAGGAAAAGGAACGGCTCGCAGCCATCCATTTCGATCAGCGCAGCGTCGTTAAGCGCAATACCGAGATCGAGCACGAGCGCGCGGTCGCGGTTTACGACCTGCTGGAGCAAAACCGGTTCGCGCCTGCCGGCAACGACTCCGGCCCCTATGACCTCCATCTCGGCGTCGTCGATAACCGCCTGATGTTCGATATCCGCGCCCATGACGGCAAGCCGGTGATCATCCTCGGCCTGTCGCTGACCCCGTTCCGGCGGGTGATTCGCGATTATTCCATCGTCTGCGAAAGTTATTACGCCGCGATCCAAAGCCAGAGCCTGACCCAGGTAGAGGCGATCGATATGGGCCGCCGCTCGGTCCACAACGAAGGCGCCGAGCTCTTGATTCAGCGGCTTGAGGGTAAGGTCGCGATCGACCAGGACACGGCCCGCCGGCTTTTCACGCTGATCTATGTTCTGCATACCGCTGGCTCGACCGCGATGCAGTCCGCGCCGACCCCGCGCGTCCTGTTTGTCTGCACCCGCAACGCCGTGCGCTCGCCCATGGCGGAGGCCCTGCTGGCCCGGCGCCGCGGCGACTCCGCGCGCGTCCGCTCGGCGGGGATAGCGGGCGACCCGCTCGATCCCATGGCGGCGGCCGTGATGGCGGAAATCGGCGTCGACGTCGCCCACCACCGCAGCAGCGCGCTCACCGAACGCACCCTGTCCGATTTCGATCTCGTGATCTCGCTCTCGGGCGAGGCGGCCGCCGCGTTCGATCCGCCCCCCACCGGCATCATCGTCGAACACTGGGATATTGACGATCCAACCGGCGCCGAAGGCAACAGGGACGCGCGGCTCAACGCCTATCGCGAGGTGCGCAACGCCCTAGACAGGCGGATTGCGGCGCGTTTTTCCGCCGAAGCTGGCAAAACGCCTTGACCGAACCCAACGCGCGGCGCAATCAAACGCTGACGGCAATTATGGTAAGGTAAATGGCGAAGGAAGATTTAATCGAATTCAGCGGCACTGTGATGGAGTTGCTGCCCAATGCGATGTTTCGCGTGAAGCTCGATAACGAACATGAAATTCTGGCGCATACTTCCGGCAAGATGCGCAAGAACCGGATCAGGGTGCTCGCCGGCGACAAAGTGAATGTCGAGATGACCCCCTATGATCTGACCAAGGGGCGGATTACTTTCCGTTTCAAATAGGTCGCCGGCGATGACGCCCGATCGATAGGCCTGAATTGTCGGCCAAAATCGTTCTCGCATCGGCGTCGCCCCGCAGACTCGACTTGCTGCGGCAGATCGGACTCGAACCGGATGCGGTCGATCCCGCCGATATCGACGAAACCCCACACAAGACCGAATTGCCGGCCAAGCACGCGCTAAGGCTGGCGATCGAGAAGGCTCGCGTGGTCGCCCAGCGCCACCCCGGCGCCTTCGTGTTGGCGGCCGACACAGTGGTCGCTTGCGGCCGCCGCATCCTGCCCAAAACGGACTCCGAGGCCGACGCGCGGCGCTGCCTGACTCTCATCTCGGGCCGCCGTCACCGCGTCCACGGCGGCATCGCCCTGTTGGCCCCAGACGGTCGGCTCGCGAGCCGCGTGGTCGAGAGCGCAGTCACGTTCAAACGCCTCAGCGCTGCCGAGATCGACGCCTATCTGGCCTCTGGCGAATGGCGCGGCAAGGCGGGCGGCTACGCGATCCAGGGC
>CAJCJC010000393.1 GCA_903970575.1 Alphaproteobacteria bacterium | reverse complement strand
GAATACCGTCAGCGCGTCTTTGATCTCGCTGGGGCGTTTTGCGATGGCTTGCGGATAGGGCGAGGCGGGGGCGTCAGGCTGGCGGCAGCCTTGCCTTCGGCGTGTTCGACAGCCTCCGTCATGCTCTGGATCAGTTCTTTTCCGAACTTGCTCATGATAGTTAACCTCATACAGTGAATTTCGGCGTATATTCCGGCCATGACGGAGTTAGAAACGACAGCCCTTCTTGAACGCTATTCGCATGCGGAGATTTCCGCGGCGGAGTTGCGCCGGAAGTTGGGCGACATCTCATACGCCGATGTGATTATCGAACTGGCGAAGCGAAATATACCGTTACCGCGCGCCTCTCAAAAGGGACGTGAGGAGCGACTTGCGAGAGCGCATGCCTGGCTCTTTCCCCACTCAGCGTGAACCGGCCCCACTCCGCATGAACGGGCCGCGCGTATCGCTTTTTGTGCTCGATACCGGTCCGCTCATCACGCTGGCGGCCGCCGATAGCCTGGACTATCTGCTTTTTCCCAATGTGCCGGTCGTTATTCCGGACGCCGTCTTTTACGAAGCGACACGGGATGTTGGAAAGCTTGGCGCGCAGTCGATCCTGGACTGGGTGAAGGCTCACCATACAAAAATCGAAATAGCCGTTACCGAGACATATGCGGTTTACGATGCGGCCCGTCAGGTCAATCCGCTGGCGCGAATGCGGAATATGGGCGAGCAAGCAGCTATCGAGGTGATCGAAGAGCCGGGCCGCCTGGGGGGCGATGAGGTTGCCATTCTTCTCTGTGAAGAGGCGGCCATAACCAGCCGTATAAGTGTCAACCAGCCTGATTTGATAATCGAAATGACAACCATGGATTTGTTGCGCGCGCTCGAAAAGGAGCAACGCATCAACTCGGCGGATGCCGTCTTCGAGCGCGCCGAGAAGGCCGGCCGAACGCCGTCACGCGTTGAGAAATTTGCGGATCATGATCCGGCAATTCGGGACGCGGTGCGCGATACGCTCGCGACCGCGACGATCCGGCGGCCTTTCGGGCCCAAGAAATAGGCGTTCAATCTTTAGGAAAATGGTGGTCAGACTACCATTTCCCGAGACCAACATCTCCCCGAAAACGGCCTGGCGCCATGTCGTTAATTCTGCTTGGTAAAGCGGCGCGGAGGTGGTGGGCTGCAAAGCAGCCCACCCTATGGGAGCCGTCAATTTCAATGACGCGGGTATCGGGCGGACATAGTTGCGAACCATCGGCTTTACGCCTCAAGCCCCTGGCACGTGCGCTTGCCATCGACTTAACCATGCACAGTTAAAAACCGGATGATTGGAACAAAACATTAAATTGGCGCCCTACTCCCAAGAAGGCCTGATCTCGGGGGTATAATTCGGCTGTGATGGATTTAAAAGAAACGCCCCTGCTCGATAGTTCTTTGCGCGCCGGGGTTTCCGCCGGGGAGTTGCGCCGCAGGTTGGGCGCGTCCTGGCATTTCAACTGATGCAATCGGTCGCTGCGCGGTTTAGGGCCTGGCGACGGCGGCCACGGCGCATGGCGGACGGGCGCTTGGTCCACAGGATCAAGGTCGGGGCGCGGGTCATGATGCTGGCGGGGGATGAGAGCGACCATTTTTGGCAAGGCCAAGCGGGGTTCAACGCGCGCGCGCTTCCTTTCTGGAATTATCTGCGCCGCGAGATCAAACCGGACGCCATTTGCGTCGACGTGGGCGCCAATATCGGATTGATGACCCTGCTGCTCGCCGAGCATTGCCAAGGCGGGCATGTTTACGCCATCGAGGCATCGCCGAGGAACGCCGAAACCTTGCGATATAACCTCAAAATTAATGACATAAGGAACTGTACCGTCATTGAATCGGCCGTGGGCGATGAATCCGGCCAGCTGAAATTTCTGTCGGACGGCGCCTATTCCCATGTGGTTTCGGATGACGCCGTGGGTCAGAGCATCACCGCCGTACCCGTGGCGCGGCTTGACGATATTGCACGTGATTTCGGTCGCATCGACTTCATGAAGATGGACGTGGAGGGATTCGAGCCCAACGCGCTTGCCGGCGCGCGAGACATCATCGAGCGGTGGCGCTTTCCGGTCTTCATGGAGTTCAATTCATGGTGCTTGGCGTTCGCGCAAGGGTATAGTCAGTTCGCGTTCGCGAAGGCTTTGTGGTCGGCCTTTGACCCTTACGCAATTCAACAGGACGGGCTTCTATCGGAACAGGGAGACGTGGTGTCCTTTTTGCACCGCAATGCGACCACCGGTTGCGTGGACGATATCCTGCTGAAGCCCAGGCCGGGGGTGACGCTACCGTCACTCACCGACATGGTCGATCACGCCGCGACCAAGCGTCTCCGCGCCGAACGCGACGCGACGCGGCCCTGAACCTCCACGGCTGGAGCGCGGCGGACGAACGTGTATCCGGCGGCGAAGATCGCGAGAACGACGGCGTTGACGACGGTGGCCGTACGGTGATGGAGCGGGCCTGGGCGCGCCCAGGCTTGGCGTGAAGCGTCTTTCGATCGAGACGACAGGCCCATGAAATCATCGATATTTCAATAAGTTCATG
>CAJCJC010000392.1 GCA_903970575.1 Alphaproteobacteria bacterium | reverse complement strand
TTCGGCCTTGCCCATGACCAGCGGCGCGCGCGTCATCGATTCGACCCCGCCGGCGATCACGAAGTCGAGCTCGCCGGCCCGGATGGACCGCGCGGCCGTTCCCACGGCGTCGAGCCCCGAGGCGCAGAGTCGATTGATGGTCGCGCCGGGCACATGTTCGCGCAGACCGGACAGCAGGGCCGCCATTCTGGCGACATTGCGATTATCCTCCCCCGCCTGGTTGGCGCAGCCGAGGATCACTTCATCCACCCGCCCCCAATCCACGGCAAGGTTGCGCGCCATCAGCGCCTTGATGGGAATCGCGGCCAGATCGTCGGCCCGAACATGGGCCAACGCGCCGCCGAAGCGCCCGATCGGGGTGCGGATGGCGTCGCAGATATAAGCCTCGCTCATGCAACGCTTCCCATGCTGAATGGCCCGAACGGCGCCCCGCCGAACTGAAGCCACACCAGCGCCTGGGCCGCGCGCGAACCGTGTTCTCTGCGCAAATTCCTACTCCAACGGTAAGCCAACATAGTTCTCGGCGACGGTGATCTGGGCCGCGTGCGAATGCCGGATATAATCCAATTCCGCAACCTGCATTTTTCGATCGAAGGCGTTGCGGTCGGGGAACCTGTGGGTGATGCCGGTGAACCACCAGGAAAAACGCTCGGCCTTCCAGACCCGCGCCAGCGCCTTGCGCGAATAATCGTTCAGCAAATCCTCCGCGCCGTCCTTGTAGAACGCGATCATCGCCTCAGCCAGAAAATGGACATCCGACGCCGCCAGATTCAAGCCCTTCGCGCCGGTGGGCGGCACGATATGCGCGGCGTCTCCAGCGAGGAACAGACGGCCATGACGCATGGGCTCGGAGACGAAGCTGCGCAACGGCGCGATGCTTTTCTCGAAGGAAGGGCCACGCACGATATGCGCCGCGGCTTCGTCGCCAAGCCGGATCGCCAGTTCATCCCATATGCGCTCGTCCGGCCAATCATCGAGATTCTCGTCAATCGGACACTGGATGTAATAGCGGCTGCGGGTTCTGGAGCGCATGCTGGCGAGCGCGAAACCGCGCTCATGATTGGAATAGATCAGCTCGTGATTACAGGGTGGCACCTCCGACAGGATGCCGAGCCAACCGAACGGATAGACCCGTTCGAACGTTCGGCGGATTTCCTCCGGAATGGCGTTTCGGCACACGCCGTGGAAACCGTCGCAGCCGGCGATGAAGTCGCAATCGACCCGGATGGTTTCGCCGCCCGCCACGCGATAGGTCACGAAAGGCTGTGCGCCCTCGATATCGTGGGGGGTTACGTCCTCCGCCTCGAAAACGACCTGCGTGCCGCGGGCGAGCGCCGCCTCGATCAGGTCGCGGGTCACCTCGGTCTGGCCGTAGACCATCACCTTGGAACCCTGGGTGAGGCCGGTCATGTCAATCCGGAAGAGTTCGCCATCGACCGCCAGATTGAACCCATCATGCGGCAGGCCCTCGCGGCGCATGCGATCGGCGACGCCGACGCGCTCCAAGAGGTCGACCGTGACCTGCTCCAGCACGCCGGCGCGGACGCGGCTTTCAACATAAGCGCGCGACTTGCGCTCCAGCACCAGGCAGTCGATCCCCGATATTTGGAGAATTTGCGACAGGAGCATCCCGGCCGGCCCGGCGCCCACGATGACGATCTTTGTTCGCAAAGCGAGTTCCCCTTATTCCCACCGATAGGAAAAGCGTTATTTTCTTGCCAAAAATCCTCCCGCGACCCAGGTTCGCGCAATGGACGCGGCGGAGATAAACTTGGACTTTTTGGAGGAACGCCGGGGCGGCTCGGCGGCGGGCGTTCCGAGTTTTTTTCTGTATGGGGAGCCGCCTCGGGAAGTGGGACATCATTTCCTGCATCTGGAGGCTTTGGACGATCGCAGTCGCCCGGCCGATTGGAATATCCGGCCCCACGCCCACGCCAATCTCAGCCATATTTTCTTCCTGTCGTCAGGGGCCGGCGAAATGCGCACGGATTGCGGCGCGTTCACCTTCGAGGCGCCGGCCATCCTGATCGTACCGGCCCGGACGATCCATGCCTTCGCCTGGTCTCCCGGAACGGCGGGACGCGTGCTCACCTTGTCTGACGCCTATCTCGCCGAGTTGCTCGGCCGGGAAAGGCAGTTCGGCGACTTGTTCCTTGGTCCCGACCGCCTCTCGCCAAGGCGTTTCAGCGATGACGCGGCGCGGATCGCGGACTGCCTGCAATCGCTGGGCCGCGAGTTGGCGTGGACGGCGCCGGCGCATGGCATCGCGGTCGAGGCGCATCTGCTGACCCTCCTGGTCATGATCCTGCGTATGAGCCACACGGAAAATACAGCCGACCCGCTGCGGCGCGGCAAACAGGGCGAACTTGTCGCGCGGTTTCGCGAAGCGGTCGAGGAACGCTTTCGCGCATCCCATAAGATCGAGGATTACGCGGCCGGGCTCGGCGTCAGCGTCACCCGGCTGAGAGCGGCCTGCCATGCGGCCGCGCGGCTTAGCCCGCACCAAATCCTGCGGCGGCGGGTGATGCTGGAGGCGAAAAGGCTTCTGCTCTACTCCAACATGACCGTCAACGAAGCGGCGTATTTTTTGGGATTCGACGATCCGGCCTATTTCTCACGGGTGTTTCGTCAGCACACCGGATTGTCGCCGCGCGCATTCCGGGCGCATAATTCCGGCGCGACGGAAGCGCGCGCGACGGTTTAACAGAAATTAGTTTCGTGTATCGTGAATGCTGGCTCACAGCGACCTTAATACTGTAAGAAATGTCAAAGATCGTCGGCAGAACTCTCGATTTTCTGGAAATCTTCGCGGATCAGAAACGCCCGCTTTCGGCGTCGGAGATTGCACGCCTGCTCGATATTCCGGCGTCGAGTTGCCACGACGTCCTCCAGGCGCTTCAAGAGCGCGGCTATCTTTATGAGATCAGCCCGCGCGGCGGCTATTATCCGACCCTCAGAATCTACGACATCGCCAAGACGATCTCGGATTACGATCCCGTGGTCTTGCGGACGGACGTTCTCCTGCGGGCGCTGCGCGACAAGGTGGACGAATCGGTGCTGCTCTCCAAGGTCAGCGGCCTTCAGGCGACGTATCTGCTCTCTTTCGAGCCGTCCCATCCGCTGCGCTTTCTCGCGACCGTGGGCGAGAATGTCAGAAGCCTGCACGCCACGTCCGCGGGCAAGGCTCTGCTCGGCAGCCTCGGCGAGGCCGCATTCGCGGCATTTTTGAAATCGGCCAACCTAGCGGCGCTGACGCCACGAACCATCACGTCGAAATCCGTCCTCCGCGCCGAGATCGCGGCCGGGAATAAACGGGGGTGGTTTCTGAACCGGGAAGAGAGCCAGGAGGGGGTCACGACCCTGTCCGCGCGTTTCGTTTGGACGTCCCAGGTTTACATCATCACCGTCGCGGGTCCGACCTCGCGGGTCGAATCCAAAATTGAAAAATCCGCCGAGCTGATGACGAATATCTGCAAGCTTCTGGAATCGCCGTCCACACAAGAAGCCTGAGCGATCAACCCCCCTCGATTTGGCGCAATAGCGCTGCCGGAACGGACACCATCATTTCGAGCGCCATCTGCCCGTAGGCCTTGCCTTGAGGATCGATCCGCAGGGAGGCCATGCCGCCGCCGCCCAGCGCGTTCTGGATCAGGAAATTGAACGCATGCAGCCCCGGCGCCGCGAAGCGCTGAACCGGGCCCGCGACCAGATGGCGAAAATGATAAGCGATCCGCTCTGGCGTAACCTCGCGCCTCAAAACGGGCACGAAGGCGGGATCGCGCGCGATGATCGCGATATTGGCCGAATCGCCCTTGTCGCCGGAGCGCGCCAGTGCGAGCCGCATCAATGGAACCTCGACCAGTTCGCCGATGGCGGGGTTTTCGTCACTCTCGGTCAAGGTCGCGCTCGGCGCTTCCGGCGGGAAACCGGTTGGGATATCGACGGGGAAAGTCTCATCACCCAGCGAGACGGTCGGCGCACGCATCCGGGTCTTGTCGACGAACAGGGTAAACAGGCGGATTTGCGGCGCCGGCTTAGGGCGACCTGTATAGATGCCGGTGGTGCCGGGCGCGAAGGAAATGCCGACCGAGCCAAGTTCCCGCGCGAATAAATCGAGGCATTTGGCATCTTTGTGGACAACCACGAGACGCAGCAACACCTCCCTTGAGGCGCGCGCGCGCGATCCCGCGCCGTACGACGCCTCGGCCCCCAGCGCCTCGATATGCGTCGCGGTGAAATCGGGCAGGCCGCGCTCCTTAAAAGCAAGCCTGGCCCGGGCGATCAGCGCCTCCCCCGTTCGTTCGGCCTTGCGCGCCGCGTCCAGTCCCACGATAGAGACCGTCGCCATGGCGCGGTACCCGTCCTGGTAGGTCGCCGACACCTTGTATTGCGTAGTCGGCGGGCGGCCGCGCGCGCCGGAGACAGCGACCCGGTCGGGGCCATCCTGCGTCAGACTCACCTCCGAAAAATCGGCGATCACATCCGGCAGGATATAAGAAGCCGGATCGCCGATCTCATAAAGCGCCTGCTCGGCGACCGAGCCGGGAATGACAAGGCCGCCGGTTCCAGCGGGCTTGGTCAGCACGAATGTCCCATCCGCGCGGCACTCGGCGAGCGGGTAGCCGATAGTCTCCCAGTTGGGAACCTTCTCCCAATCGGTATGCAGGCCGCCGACGCCCTGGGCGCCGCATTCCAGAAGATGGCCAACAAGGCTGCCGGCGGCGAGCCTGTCATAATCGTCCGCCGACCAAGCGAACTCGTGCATCAGAATGCCGAGCGCCAGCGCGCTGTCGGCGCAGCGCCCGGTGATGACGATATCCGCGCCTTTATCCAGCGCGGCCTTGATCGGCAAAGCGCCCAGATAGGCGTTGGCGGTGAGCAGGCGCGGCGGCAGTTTGGCGCCCGACGCGGCCTCGCGGATTCCTTCGGCGCGCAGGGCGTCGATGAGGGGCAAGACGTCATCCCCCTCCACGGTCGCGACCTTAAGATCGAGGCCGAGTTCGGCGATGACCGCCAACAGCGCGGCCTTGCAGCCCTGTGGATTGACGCCGCCAGCATTGGAGACGACCTTGATCCCCCGCCTGGCGATTTCCGCGAGCGAGTCCTTCAGATAGGCGACGAAATCCGGCGGGAACCCAGCCTCGGGGGCCTTCATCCGCGCCCGGGCCAGCAAGGACATGCTGACCTCCGCCAGGTAATCCATCATCAGATAATCGACGGGGCCGCCGAGCAGTTGCGGGATGGCGCGGGGGCTGTCGCCCCAGGCGCCGGACGCGCCGCCGATGCGAACGATGCGATCTTGCACGGTCATTCCTCTTCCGCGGCGACGGCCCAGCGCGGCTTGCGCTTTTCGTTGAACGCCTTCAGCCCTTCCTCGGCGTCGGGGGCGCGCGACGCGAGCGCGATCTGCGCCTCGGCGAAGGCGATCGCCTCGTTGAAGGCCATGACTTCCATCGCGAAAATCGCCTGCTTGCCCCGGCGGATCGCCGAGGGCGAGCCGGCGGCGAGCTTCGCCACCAAGGCGTCGACCCTTCGGTCAAGTTCGCCGGCGGGCGCGATGTCGTTGATCAACCCGATCTCCGCG
>CAJCJC010000391.1 GCA_903970575.1 Alphaproteobacteria bacterium | reverse complement strand
CGGAGCACTCGCCGTTCGGCCAAGGCTAGATGTCACAAGCTAACGAACGGCGTCCGTTCGCACAATCCCATCCAACGCCGCCGCCAATTCCGCCGGCCGCGACAAAAACGGCGAATGATCCCCCGGCAGCGCGATCGGCTCACGCCCGTAACGGGCCAGCGCCAAACGCCGATGCGCCTCGGCGATGATGATGCGGTCATCCAGCGTGTAAATCACGCCCGCCACCTTGTCGGCGAAATCGGGCGCGGGCTGGGTATTCAGAAATGCCGGCCATTGCGGGCGCAACCGAGAGGCGGCCCACGCCGCCAGATCGGGAGCCGTGTCGTGATAGAACGCGTGGGTCGCGGCCTCCGCCGGCATCGTCACGCGACCGAGCGCATCCGGAACCAGCCATCCGCCGAATTCCGGGCTTGTCGCCGCCATATTCTCCCGCAGCTCAGCGTCGTTCGTATGCATCAGCACGGCGCACAGGAAGATCAGCCGCGTCGACGGCAGTTTGGCGGCGACCAGTGGGATCACAAATCCGCCCATCGAATGGCCAACCAGATAGGCGCCATCCGTATGCCGCCCCTTCACGGCGGCGATCACGTGATCGGCGTAATCGTCCATCGTCAGCCCCGGCTGATCGATCGGCATATCCATGGCCGTCGCGCGATGGCCCAGCGCCTCAAGCTCGGGGATCAGGCGGTCCCAGCACCAGGCCCCATGCATGGCGCCGTGGA
Source organism: Alphaproteobacteria bacterium (assembly GCA_903970575.1). GTDB lineage: Bacteria > Pseudomonadota > Alphaproteobacteria > BOG-932 > Roseiterribacteraceae > BOG-932. The sequence continues at coordinate 3,083 of CAJCJC010000391.1, read as the reverse complement.
CAAGGATGAATTCCGCCACCGGCCGAGAATCCAGGCTTAACGCCCTTAGATCACCAGCTCCGGTTCCGGCGTTTCAGGCTCGGCGTCGGAATCGGGGTCCGAGTCGATGATCGGCGTGTCCAGGGGCTTGCCGCCCGGATAGTCGAACACGACCTTGCCGTCCTGCACGTCGATGCGCACCAGGCCGCCTTTGGACAGGCGGCCGAACAGCAGTTCTTCCGCCAGCGGCTTCTTGACGAATTCCTGAATGGTGCGGGCCAGCGGCCTGGCGCCCATCTTGGCGTCATAGCCTTTGCGGCCGAGCCAGCTTCGCGCCGCGTCGGTCAGCTCGATCATCACGCCGCGATCGGCCAACTGCCCTTCCAACTGGATGATGAACTTGTCCACCACACGCTGGATGATGTCGTTCGAAAGCGCCGCGAACGGAATGATCGCGTCCAGCCGGTTGCGGAATTCCGGCGTGAACATCCGGTTGATCGCCTCCTCGTCCTCGCCTTCGCGCTCCATGCGCTGAAAGCCGATGGCTTCCTTCGCCATGTCGGCCGCGCCGGCGTTGGTCGTCATGATCAGGATGACGTTCCGGAAATCGACATTCTTGCCGTTATGGTCGGTCAGCTTGCCGTAATCCATCACCTGCAACAGAATGTTGAACAGGTCCGGGTGCGCCTTCTCGATTTCGTCGAGCAGCAGAACCTGATGCGGATGCTGGTCGATGGCGTCGGTCAGTAAACCGCCCTGATCGAACCCGACATAGCCCGGCGGCGCGCCGATCAGCCGGCTGACCGTATGCCGTTCCATATATTCGGACATGTCGAAGCGTGTCAATTCGATGCCCAGCGCCTGGGCCAATTGCCGCGCCACCTCGGTCTTGCCCACGCCCGTCGGGCCGGAGAAGAGATACGAACCGATCGGCTTTTCCGGGTCGCGCAAGCCCGCGCGGGCCAGCTTGATCGCGCTGGTCAGCGCGTCGATCGCCTTGTCCTGGCCGAACACCAGCGTCTTCAACTGGGATTCCAGATGACGCAGCACCTCCCGGTCGTCGCGGCTCACGCTCTTGGGCGGTATGCGGGCGATTTTGGCGACCACCGCCTCCACATCCTTCAGCCCGATGGTCTTGCGCCGCCGGTGTTCGGGCAGCAGCATCTGCGCGGCCCCCACCTCGTCGATCACGTCGATGGCCTTATCCGGCAATTTACGGTCCGTGATATAGCGCGACGACAGCTCCACCGCGGCCTTGATCGCCTCGGCGGTATAGCGGATGCGGTGGTGCTTTTCGTAATAGGGTTTGATGCCCATCAATATCTTGATCGAATCCTCGACCGACGGCTCATTCACGTCGATCTTCTGGAACCGGCGGACCAGCGCCCGGTCCTTTTCGAAATAGCTGCGATATTCCTTATAGGTGGTGGACCCGATGCAGCGCAGCGCGCCGCTGGCCAGCGCGGGCTTCAAAAGATTGGACGCGTCCATCGCCCCGCCGGAGGTGGCGCCGGCGCCGATGATCGTATGAATCTCGTCGATGAACAGCACCGCGCCCGGCATGTGCTCAACCTCTGAGATAACCGCCTTCAGCCGTTCCTCGAAATCGCCGCGATACCGCGTGCCGGCCAACAGCGAACCCATGTCCAGCGCGAAAATCGTCGCTTCCTTCAAAACCTCGGGCACCTCGCCATGCACGATGCGCCGGGCCAGCCCCTCGGCGATCGCGGTCTTGCCGACGCCGGGGTCGCCCACATAAAGGGGGTTGTTCTTGGACCGGCGGCACAGAATCTGGATCGTGCGCTCGATCTCGGCCTCGCGGCCGATCAGCGGGTCGATCTTGCCGGACAGCGCCTTGCGGTTGAGGTTGACGCAATAGGCGTCCAGCGCCTCCGTGCCCTTTTTCACCACCTTCTCGGCCTGGGCGTCCGTATCGGCGCCGCTGGGCCGTTTCGCCTCGGATTGCGCCGGTATTTTCGCGATGCCATGCGATACGAAGTTCACCGCGTCGAACCGCGTCATCTCCTGCGCCTGCAGGAAATAAACGGCATGGCTTTCGCGTTCGGCGAACAACGCGATCAGCACATTCGCGCCGGTCACTTCCTCGCGGCCGGACGATTGCACATGGATGGCGGCGCGCTGGAGAACCCGCTGGAACCCGGCGGTCGGCTTGGCCTCCTCGGGCCGCGCCGGCGCCAGATTGGCCAGCTCCGTGTCGATATAATCCGTGACGTCCTTGCGCAGCTTGCCGATATCCACCCCGCAGGCCCGCATCACCGCGACCGCGTCCTGATCCTCGGTCAGCGCGAGGAGCAAATGCTCGAGCGTTGCGTATTCGTGCCGGCGTGAGTTCGCCTGAGCCAGGGCTTGACGAAGTGTTTGCTCGAGATTCCGCGAGAGCATGTTTGCCTCAGTCTTTCTCCAACGTGCATTGGAGAGGATGTTGGTGTTGGCGTGCAAAGTCCATCACCTGCGTGACCTTTGTTTCGGCCACCTCATAGGTAAAAACGCCGCAGAGGCCCACGCCCCTGCGATGAATATGCAGCATGATTCGGGTCGCCTCCTCGCGATTCTTGCGAAAGAACCGCTCCAGCGAATGCACGACGAACTCCATCGGAGTGTAATCGTCGTTCAACATCAAAACCTTATACATCGAAGGCTTCTTGGTCTCGACCCGGGTCTTGGTGACCGTGCCGTGAACCGGGCCATCCTCGTCGTGACTTTTACCGTCCGCCATATTCCAAAGCGCTCCGATCGAATGACCGGTCCAGGGTTTGCATAACCCTTAATATGGCCTTTTCCCGCTCGGGTTCAAAGGCCGATAAGCGGCATAGGCCCACTAAAATGATCGAAGCCGGGTTAGAGCGGCTTCAGGCGCCTTACCGCCCGTTCCCGAAAAGCGGAACCGCGAGCGTGACCGCGGCGATTTCGACGCCGGGATTCTTCCGGTCCAGGCCGGCATTGGAAATATGGTGAATATCCGCGCCCAACCGCCATCCGTTATCGAACTCATAGGCGCCGCCGATTCCGGACCGGAACTCCGGCACGGCCTTGAAAGACAGCACCTTGTCCTTGCCGGGGCTGTAATAGCCAACCGCCTCGTC
>CAJCJC010000390.1 GCA_903970575.1 Alphaproteobacteria bacterium | reverse complement strand
GCGGCGCAGGCGACTTGAGATGGACGCGATCTGCCAAAAGCACAGCATCCGACAATGCGGACTGTATTGACGAAACGTAAATACAATTATGCTTAATGAGGGTACGTCTTACGTGGGATCCTAACAAGAACGCGGCCATATCTGGAGGCATGGGATCGCCTTCGAGGACGCGAGCCACGTTTTCGACGGGCCGACGGTTGAACGGGAAGATAATCGCTTTGATTACGGCGAAACGCGGGTCTATGCGATTGGCCTCGTCAACGGGACTGAGATTACGGTTATTTATACCGATCGAAATGACGACGAACGACAGCTCATTTCGGCATGGAGGGCAGAACCTCATGAACGACGATATTTCTGGCGACACCTTAAAAGCTGAACGAAAAACCGACTGGGGACGCGTGGTCATCTGACGGACCACGAGGTCCACGCCGCGCTCGTGGATGATCCGGATATTACCCCCACCGACGATGCGTTCTGGAAGGAGGCGCGGCTGGTGCTGCCCAAGCGAAAAGAAACCGTGACGATGCGCCTTGACGCAGACCTCCTTGAGTGGTTCCGGAAGGAACGAGGTTATCAAACCCAGATCAACGCAATCCTTCGCGCCTGTATGACAGCGCAGACGCCACGGTAAGCGGGCGCGACGACTTTAGTCCGTATCGTTCGAAGTCTTCCAGCCTACCCGCAGTAGCGCCTACGCCATCGGCATCGTGAACCCCGGGTCGGCCTTGGCCATGGCGCGCTGAAAGGCGGGGCGTTCGGCGATGCGGGCCAGATAGGCGCGGATATTGGGATAGGGCGTCAAGTCTCGGGGCGCGAAAACCCGCATGGTGGTCAGCGGGAACAGCATGATGATGTCCGCCGCGGTGAACGACTGGCCGGCGAAGTAAGGCGCCTGGGCCAGCCGGTCGTCGACCATCCGGAAGGCGTTGTCGCCCCTGCCATTCAAGGCCTGGGCGACGCCGTTATCCTGGCCGCCGAGCAGCCCGATGACGAAGCCCACCATGGCGGAGGGCATGATCGATCCGTTCGCGAAGTGGAACCAGTACAGGTAATCCGGAAATTCCGGGCTGTCGGCGGGGATGGTCAGCCGCCCCTGCCCGCATTTGGCGATGATATATTCGATAATGGCGCCGGATTCGGCCAGAACGACATCGCCATCCTGGATGACCGGGGCGGCGCCGGACGGGTGCAGCGCCTTATATTCGGCGGGCGCCAGCCGGGTGACCGGGTCGCGGTCATACCGAACCAGCGCGTAGGGGATTTCCAGTTCCTCGCACAGCCAGACGATCCGGTCCGATTGCGAAATGCCAAGATGATGGACTGTGAGCATCGATGGGTTTCGCTTCGCTCTACCTATCCCGACGGGATCAGGCGGCGGCTTTTTGGAGTTGGATGGCGCGCTTCGTGAACAGCCACCAGGCCACGCGTCGGGACACGCGGAAGAGCGGGGTCTGCGGGCGGAGGCCACAGGCCTTGAAGATCATGCCGACTGCGCGTTCGATATGATGGGTGCGGTAATAGCTATAGGCCCGGCGCATATATTCGCGGCAATACGTGGCGTGGACATAGGGCTCATCCGGCGCGGCGTTGGCTGAATAATAGGCGCAGGCGAGTTCGTCATCCTCGGTCTCGGCGATGCGGCCGAAAGCGATCCGAAGACGCTGGAGCGTGCTGATGTCTTCGCGCTTCAGATAGGATTTCAGGTGCGTGTAGAACAGCTTGTAATGGCGGAGTTCATCAGCGGCGATGCGCTGGCAGATAGCTTTGAGCACGGGCTCGTCGGCGGCCTCGCCCAGCGCGGCGTAATAGGAGCTGGTTCCGGTTTCAACCATGCAGCGGGCGATCAACTCCCCCGCGCGGGAGCCGCGGGTCGAGGCGTCAGCCTGCAGATCGATGCGGTAGCGGGAGCGGAAACGCTCCATCGCCTCGTCGAACTTGAATTCCGGGTCGGCCAGCATGGCCCAGCGCCCCAGGGCCTCACCATGCTGAACCTCCTCAAGCGCCCATTCGACCGACGCCGCCTGAAATTCTGGGTCGTCACCGAAGACGTTGCACAGATATGTCGCGTAATCATGCGCATTGTACTCGACCAAGGCGGCCGCCTTGGCGACTTTCAAAATATCAGGATCGACCCGAGCGCGGTCGAACCGCTCCCATGGAATGTCGTCCAAAGTCCAGTGCTTATTCGTTTTCATGACTCCGGCACCTTTTGCACAATAATTATATCGTGAGCCGGCGCTCATGAAAAGATAGTGTCGAAACGCCCAGCGACGTCCTTGGTTCGCATGATGCGGAATTAGGGGTCATTGACCTGGCGTCGGATGGAGCGAAGCGGAGAGCAGGCGCGTGACCCGCTCGATCGCGTCGGAGCGCGCCATCGGGTCAGTGCCGATGGTGGCGCCCCCACTGGTCGTGGTCGTGAGCCCCGCCTTGATGTGCACCGGCATGCCGGGGGCGTCGAAATCATGACCGGCGCCGTTATAGCGCACCAGATCGAGCACGCCGCCCGACGCGCCGATCTGTCCCGACAGACCAACGCAAGCCTTGGCCGGCGCCCAATCGTCGGCGCCGCCGGTGAAGACCGTCAACGGCACGTCCGATCGCCATCCCGGCGCCTGGCTGAGCGCCCGGCAATTCGGGTAGAACGCGATAATCAGGCGGAAATCGGGGCGGTGGCTATCCGGCTTGCCGGCGTAGCGATGAATCTGGGGATCCGTCGTCGCGAAGGTGAGCGCGGTGGCGCCGCCATTGGCCCAGCCCATGAGGCCGACGCGATCGCCGGCCGCCCAGGGTTGCTTGCGGACCCATTCGAGAGACGCGGTGACGTCGCGCGCACGCTCAACGCCAGGTCGGATAAGCTCGGGATCGCGGTCGCAGATTTCCGGCACGCCGCGTGGATTGAAACTGTCCGGCATCAGGATGGCGTAGCCCTGGGCGACCAGGCGCTCGGCCCAATCCCGCATATGGGAATTCATCGCGCCGCTGGGGCCGTAGAGGCCCATGCAATCATGCAGCGCGACGATGACCGGGAACGGACCCTTGCCGGGCGGCCGATACAGCGCGGCCTCGATGATCGTTGGGGAGCCGGCGAACAGGTCGGAATCGTCGGAGTTGAACCGCACCACGTTCCGCTCGGGCTGCGGCGCGCCGCGCCCAAGCGGCTGCGCGCCGTCAAAGGCGCCGATATGCGGCAGAGCGCCGCGCGGGTTACCTTCCGGCAAAAACGCGGAGCGGTCGGATTGCGGGGATGGAGAGCAAGCGGCGACGCCGACAATGCCAAGCAGCAGGAAGGAACGAAGCAACCCGGCCGCCAGTCGGACGGGCGGATTCATCAATGAACGGTCTTTCCGGAGGCAGCGAGCTTGGCCTCGGCGATGGCGAGGCGAGCGGCCGGGGACTGCTTCTTGTCATCATTGTTCGCCGCGTCGATTTCGGCCCGCAGGCTTTCGAGATCGGCCTGGACGGAGGCGACGTCAATCTCGTCGACCCGGATCGCCTCGTCGGCGAGGACGGTGCAGCGGTCGCCCGTGACCTCGGCGAAGCCGCCGGCCACGAACAGACGCTCCGTCACCTGCTCGCCCTGCCATACCTCGATTACGCCGGGGCGTAGGGTGGCGATCATGAGCGAGTGATCGACCAGGACGCCGAAATCGCCCTCGCTGCCGGGGATCACCGCCATGTCGACGGGTTCGGACGCCAGCAACCGCTCCGGCGAGACGATCTCGAAGTCGAATTTTCTGTCGACGGCAACCATTGCCAAGCTCCTTCGCTGCGCGAAATGGGGCGAGCGGACGATCTATGCCGACGCGCGCGCACAAGTCGAGTCAATTTTACAGGTCGCCCCTCGGATAAGGGGCGCGTTGTCGCTTAGGCGGCCTGGGCCATGCGCTTGCCGTTTTCGACCGCGCCCTCGATCGAGCCCACCATCAGGAAGGCCTG
>CAJCJC010000389.1 GCA_903970575.1 Alphaproteobacteria bacterium | reverse complement strand
AGATATCCGGCAGGCCCTTCCGGAGCATTCTTAAGATGGACCATAGCGCGTTCAGCACGGTTGGCACCCATTCCCCAAAGGAGAATTTGCTGAGACCACCTAACAACATCGATGTTACTCTGATCCGTTATAGCCTTTCTTAGGCCAGCGCCCAGATATTGAAGGGCCCTTTTGTCTCTGACCAATGAAGTGTCGCGACCAGCACCCCAGGGGGGATTCGAATGCCGATGCGAGGGTCTACAAATTCTCCGTCAACGGTCGTGAAAGACGATGGCCAACAATATTGTTGCAGAGCTGACTCAATGCCATGAGCTCTAAACCGGCGCAGATGTTCGGTTATTTTCTGGTATCCGCTATCATAACTAACTATCCAGGTATCCTTGGTATTGGACAAGAACCGTACGAAGCCCTGGACATATCCGTCGCTCAGAAACTCTTCTCGAATCATATTTTATCCGATGCAGTCTGGTTTTCGCGGGGTCACCTCACACTAAGTTAGATATTTTACAATTTACTTAATCTTCATGGCAATCCATCAAACTGGCGCAAAATTCCCTGGATCGCCGCTCTGCGCTCGGGATGACGATTATAGCTTACGCCGAGGCCGCCTGCTTGAGGTTTTCGATAACCGAGGAATATCGGCCGTCGACATAGATCAGGGGGTGGACGTCGCCGTGCAGGTGGACGCGTTTGACCTTGCCGACGAAGATGCCGTGGGTGCCGTAATGATGGATGTCATCGACGGCGCAGATCAGGCTGGCCTGGGCGTCGCCGAGATAGGGGGTGTCGGTATCGGGGTCATTGCGCCAATCGCCGATCGCGAAGCGGCCTTCGCCCTTTTGGCCGCCGCTGCACGCTATCGACAGGGCCTCATGCGCGCCGGAGAGAACGTTGACGCAGAAATCCCGGCCATGGTCCAGAATGGGATAGATCGAGGCGGTCTTGTTGACGCAGAGCAGGATCGAGGGCGGGTCCATCGACAGGGAGGTTACCGCCGAGGCCGCCATGGCGTAGCGAGTCTGCCCGTCCCGCGCCGTCACCACCACGACTGAGGCCGCCAGCCGGCGCATGGCCTGCTTCATCCCCTGAATCAGTTCCTGCTGGGTGTAATCGGTCGAAATAATCTCAGAGGCTTGCATGGTCCGTTTTCCCTTGTCGCGCGGCCGGATCGTTATCGGCCAGCGCGTTAGCTATCATAGTGGAAATGCGCGGCACAGGCCGCATCGGCCAAATGGACGATCATCGCGAATCCTCGGACCCGAGCTGCGCGAGGCTGGTGACGATCAGGCGCACCAGCATGGTCTGGCGCGTGACGCCGGTTTTGGCGAAGATCGACCTTAGGTGCGCGCGTACGGTATTGCGCGCGATCGATAGCTCGTGCGCCGCCTCGTCCAGCGTCAGCCCGTCGGCTAGAAGAACCGAGAGCGCAGCCTCGGCGGGGGTCAACCCGAAGAGCTTCGCCAGCGACGCCGGCGCCATCGCGGTATGGCGGTCGGGATCGCTGATGAACACCACGATCGCGGAAATATGCTGCCCGTCCAGATAGCGCGGCTGCGGGGCGGGTTTGACAATGAGGCCGAAATCGCGCTTGCCGGAGGGGCGTTCGGCGCGGATCGCCTCCACCAGCGCGCGGTCGCCCTTGCGCTCGCTCTCGGCGATCCGGCGGAGCGTGTCGTGCATGCGGGAAGACGCGGCGCGGTCGCTCAGGATCAGCATGCCGCCTGAGGACGAGACCCCGTCCGCCTGCTTGATCAAGGCGTCGGCGATGCGATCCTTGTCGAGGATGCGTCCATGGCCGTCCAGGAGGATCGTCCCGACCGCCATCTGATTGAGCGTGCCGGCGTAAAGCATGCGCTCCGACGCGATGCGGCTGACCCGGGCGAAGATTTCGACCGCGCGGCGAATATGCGGGGCCAGCAATTCACAGATGCGCCGCTCGCGCTCGCCGAATTCCACCCCGCTTTCGGAGCGGCTGATGCGCAGCCTGGCGAGCATGCGGCTTTCGGTGCGCAGATCGAGGCCGAGGATAAACCTGACGCCCGTGGGCTTCAGGAAAAGCTGATTGAACTCGCTCGCCTGAAACTCTTCCTGCGGCAAATATTCGGAGATGGTGATCGGCCGCCCCTCCGGCAGGTTGACGAAAGGGTCGGAGGCGAAGAATTGATCGCGATAGCTGCGCCAACCAGATTGTACCTGGCCGGTGGCGTTCAGGATATATCCCGGACCTTCGGACAAAGGCGGCTCAAGAATAAGCGTGACCGCCATGCCGTCCATGCGCGCGCAAAGCCGGTCGAGAAAATCCGACCAGGGCGGCTCTTCCAAGGGTCCAGAATACAGGGATTCCAGCAACAGGCTGAATTCCGCGAGGCCGATGGCATGTTCCGGCGACGATACGCTCAATTCGACATCCTGGCCGGCTTGGACTTTCGCTGGCCTACACCCTGGTCACGCATCAGATGTTTCCGGCATACTCCGAACGCAGTATGCCTGTCGACCGTTTCTAGGGTTTCCTACCGGCCAATCGGCGCGCAATGAATTTCGAGGAGGACACGCAGGGAATGCCGCTCGATCCGAAAGCCAAGGCCATGATCGATTTCATGGCGCAGATGCCGATGCCGCCCTGGTCCGAGGTAGACCCCGTCGCCTATCGCGCGATGACCGAGGCCGGACGTTTCCCGCCGCCCGATCTGCCGCTGGCGGAAATTTCCGACAGAGTTATCCCAGGGCCCGGCGGGCCTTTGGCCGTCC
>CAJCJC010000388.1 GCA_903970575.1 Alphaproteobacteria bacterium | reverse complement strand
TATTGCGCCAGCTCGTCCAGATCATATGAGTACGGATGGACGCTCTTGGCGAAAAGCTGCTTGTAGAGAGCGAAGCAGGAATCCATCCCGCCACGCCTCAAGGCGATGATCCTGGCGTTGGGAAGCGCGACCCGGATGGCGCCGCAGTAGAGGAAATTCGATGGGAATTTATCAGTGAACCTGCGGTCCGCGGGCAGGCCCGATTCGCGCGCGATCCGCGCATAGGCATGTCCCATGCGGGTTAGATCGATCGACTCCAGGCTTTCGACCCAATCGCCGCCACGGGTAACCCCGCTCAGCTTGGCCGCGCGGGTCAGTTCCGTCGGGAAGGCCGAGAGCTCGCCGGCGGCAACCGTCCGGCTGTGCCCCGTTACGATCCGTTCGATCAGGCTGGTGCCCGACCGCGGCAGGCCGACGATAAAGATCGGGTCTTCTTGCGCGGCGGCGCCGCGCGCAGCGATCCGATCGAGCGTGTCGCGGGAATGCGCCCTGGCGATGCGCTCCATAACCCCGAGATTGCGGTTTACGTCGTAGCGAATATTCCGCCGCTTCAGCCTTGCCCCAGCGTCGAAATGGACGAACGCGAGGCCGTAATGTCCCAAATCCTCGCATTCCTTGCCAAGCGCGTAACGCAGCAGAACCTCCCCCTCCGGCTCCCTCACGCCACGTGCGAGAAGCGCCTCCATCTCCGCGACATGGTTACGCTCGACCGTCTGCTTGCGCAGGTCGGCGCGGATGAAATAGGCGTCATAGAACCGCGGATTTAGGGCGAGCGCCTGATCGCAATGATTCTCGGCCTGTTCGAGCGCGCCGAAAACGCGCTCGGCCACGGCGAGATTGTAAAGGAAAACGGGATTGTGCGGTTCCGCCGCGACCGCCCTTCTGAACATTTCCAGAGCCCGTTCATGGCGGCTAAGGTCGACGAAAAGCATGCCGATACGATCGAGGATCGACGGCGGGCAGTCGTCGACGCCGCAAGCCGCTTCGGCGGCCGCGGCGGCCTCCGTGAACTTCCCGCATCCCAGTTGGCTTCTGGATAAAAGAATGTGGCACAAAGGATTTTTGGGATCGTGCGAGATCGCCTTCTCGGCCCATCCGATCGCCAGATCGGGGCGATTTCGCGCAAGTTCGATATCGCCCAGAACGATCCAGGGGGCGGCCAAATGTGGAGAGGCCGCGATCACCGAACGGCAGAGACGTTCCGCGCAGGCCAGATCGCCGGCGACGACCGATTTTCTGGCTGATTCGAGCGTCGCCTCGGCGAAGGATAGTCGGTCCAATGGAAGGGTCCGCCTTATGAACAACACCTCCGACTGTCGCTCAAACCGGGGCTGATCGGCAACTACCACGCAGCATTCGGATATTCAAAATTGGCGGCGCGGCGATGCCGATTTGCCACAGGCGCGCACGGTTAGTCCGTCGAAATTCTGTACAAACCTTAAGAGCTTTTAGTATCAGTCCGTTACCCCAGAGTTTCATCCTGCTGCGTCTCCCGCGGCACGCCCCCCCAATGACCAGCCATCAATTTTGCGCTGCCCCCATGTCTTTTCTTGCTGGGAAAGTAAATTTATTCCCGGTTGACAGGTTTGAGCTGCACATTATAGCCTTTTGAATACGCTAATAAAAAATTTTCCGCAGGGAACTTAAGGAGTGTCAGACATGGGTAGTGCGCGCGCAATCCCGACCCGTCGAAGCCGGCTTTATGGACTCCTATTGACATCGGCGGCGTCAATGTCCGCGTTAATGACGGTTCCAGCACTGGCGCAAACGGCGTCCACCGCCGAATCCGCCTCTTCCGGCGGTCTGGAAGAGATTGTCGTTACCGCGCGCAAACGCTCCGAGGACATTCAGAAGACGCCGGTCTCTATCACGGCCATGTCCCCCGCCGAATTGGTCCAGGACAACGTGCGCGATATCTCCGATCTGCGCGGTCTGGTGCCCAATCTTGAAATCACCCCCGAAAGCAATTACGGCCACGCCGCGAATGCCCTGACGATCCGCGGCATCGGGCAGGAATCGCTGGTGGCCAACGTCGATCCGGGCGTCGGCTTCTACATGAACGGCCTTTATATCGCCCGCCCCGAGGGGCAGTTGCTTGGTTTCTTCGACGTGTCCGGCGTTCAGGTGCTGAAGGGGCCGCAGGGTACGTTATTCGGCAAGAACACCATTGGCGGCGCCGTTCTGGTCGACACCCAACTGCCGACCGACAAATTCGAAGGCTATGCGATCTTTCGCTATGGCTCCTATAACCGGATCGAGAGTGAAGGCGCCCTCAACATCCCAATCAACGACAAAATCCAGATTCGGGTCAGTTTCGCGACGTCCGATATCGATGGCTATATCAAGGATTTGCTGGATAGCGGCACCAAGGACGATCAGCATGAAAAATCGGGTCGCATTCAGATCCACCTGGAGCCGATGGACGACCTGAAAATCGATTTGCTGGGTGAGTTCAACTATCACCATGACGACGGGTCGGCCAGCATCGAGACCGCCTGTAGCGACAATCAATACGTCACCACCAACTATAACGGCGCCTACGCGATCCCGAACGGCAAGCCGACCTATTGCACGCAATTTCCACCGCTGGGTAAGCAATACACGGTCTATGGCACGCCACATGCGGCGGACCCGACCGGCTGTCTGCCTGGGGGGTATCGCGCCGGCAACTGCAACACGTATTTCGGTAACGAAGCGGCCTTCACGAAGGTGGAGGTCGGAACAATCAACCTCCGCATGAACTATGCAATCGACGAGAATTTGGCCGTGAAGTCCGTCACCGGATTCCGCCGGAGCTTCCTGAACGATTTGGGCGGCGAATACGATGACGGCGGTAGCCCGAACTGCCTGTATTGCGAAGAAGACAACACAACCACCCAGGAATACAGCCAGGAGGTCAATCTAAACGGCAATTATTGGGACGGTAAGCTGAACTTTACCGTCGGCGCCGTTTACGTCGATCAGGAATCGGGTTTCGCGCAGAATACCGGCCCGGATTTCGATGGCGACCCGACGGGATATTCCTTCCTGGACAGCGAAAGCTTCGAAAGCGACGCGGCTTACGCGCAAGCCACCTACAAGATCACCGAAGATCTGGAATTCACCGGGGGCGCCCGGTACAGCTATGACGCGAAAACCGTCCAATCCGTGCTGTATAACGCCGTGGGCCTTCCCACTTACGCCGCGAATGGCGGCGTGACGGCCCAATATGTGTGCTATTTCCGCAATGAATACCCCGGTTATTGCCAGGGCATCGACGGGGGCAAGGCCGGTTACGAGGACGGCGTCGGCGGTTATTACCTTCCCGGGCCGGGCGCGAATAACGCTGCGGGACGGCAGGTCGCGAGCCACCGGTATTATGATTTCGATCCGCGCGCGCAGCTATCCTATCAGGTGACGCCGGATATCTTC
>CAJCJC010000387.1 GCA_903970575.1 Alphaproteobacteria bacterium | reverse complement strand
GGCGCCTGGGCCCGCACCGAGTCGCTGGGGCTGCATTATCATCTGCCCGCGCCGATCGAATCGGTGACCATCGTCGATGTCACCCGCCGCAATCAGACCGAGGTCGGGTCGCGCAATGCACGTGAATCGACCGATGCCGGGACGATGCTGACCGGCGACAGCAATATCGTCGAGCTGGGCTTCGTCGTCGTCTGGCAGGTGCGCGATCCGGCTAAGTATTTATTTAGCGTCGCGGATCCAACCAATTTGCTGCAACGCGCGGCTGAAAGCGCCATGCGCGAGGTCATCGGCCAGACGAATGTCCAGCCGGCCTTGAACGAAGGCCGCGGCCAGATCGAGACTTCGTCAGCCGCGATTTTACAAACCACGCTCGACCGCTACGATTCGGGCATTCAGGTCGCCGCCATCCAGCTTCAGCGGGTTGACCCGCCCGGTCCGGTCGTCGATTCCTTTCACGACGTCCAGCGGGCGCGCTCCGAACTGGAACAGCTTCGCAACCAGGCCGAGGCCTATGGCAACAAGATCGTTCCGGAGGCGCGCGGCCAGGCCCAGCAGATCATCCAGGACGCGGGCGGCTATAAGGAAAAGACGATCGCCGAGGCGACCGGCGAGGCGCAGCAATTTATCTCTGTGCTGGAGGCCTATCAGAAATCGCGCGAGGTGACCGCGCGCCGCATGTATATCGAATCGATGGAAGCGGTTCTTCAGAACGCCCGCAAGATCGTCATTGACCCGAATGTCGACGGCAAAGGCGGCATCGTTCCATACCTGCCGCTGCCAAGCCTCCCCGGCATGCCCCAGGCTCCAGCGAAAGGGCAATGACCATGAGCATCAACCGCGTGATCCTGACCGCGATCATCAGCCTGATCGTCGTATTTCTGGTTGCATCGGATTCCTTCTTCACGGTCAGCGAAACTCAGCAGGCCATCGTTCTGCAATTCGGCGCCGTAAAGGCGATCGACACCCATGCCGGCCTCAAATTCAAGACGCCCTTGATCCAGGATGTCGAGATTTATGAAAAGCGCTTGCTGAATGTGGAATCGCCGCCGCAGGAGGTTATCCTGGCGGACCAGCGCCGTCTCGTCGTGGACGCGTTCGCGGTTTACCGCATCGTCGATCCGCTCAAATTCTATCAGGCGGTTCGGACCCAGGACGGCGCCCAACTGCGCCTGACGTCGTCCATGAACGCCATTCTGCGCGATGTACTGGGCGGCACCACAGTCACGACGATGCTGTCTAAGGACCGCGAAGGCGTTATGCAGGCGATTCGCGACAAGGTGAACGAAGCCGCCGCGCCGCTGGGCATATTGGTCGCGGATGTGAGAATCAGCCGGGCGAATTTCCCGACCTCGATAAGCGCGTCCATCTATAGCCAGATGAACACCGAGCGTCAGCGAGAGGCCGCGCAATATCGCGCCGAGGGAAACGAACAGGCGCAGGAGATCAAGGCCAAGGCCGATCGCGAGCGCACGGTAATTCTTGCCGACGCCAAGCGTCAGGCGGATATCCTGCATGGCGAGGGCGATGCACAGGCGACGCAGATTTACGCCGATGCGTTCAACCGCGATCCTGATTTCTATGCCTTCTGGCGCTCCCTTGAGGCCTATAGGAAGAGTCTTGGCGGCGAAGGGACGGAGTTCGTGCTGTCGCCCAGCTCCGATTTTCTTCGCTATCTGAGCCGCCCCGACGCGGCGAAGGCGGGCGCTAAATAACCGCTAACGAGACAGCTTGCCGCGAATCTTGCCCGCGACAGGCTGTGACCAAAATGCTATTCTGGTCTGTTAGCATTGGATAACTTGGGTGAAACAAATATTCCCCGCGGAAAATTGTAAGGATTTGGTCCGTGATGCAGTGTGACGTGATGCAGCATAAATCGAAGCCGACGCGTTGGCGCGCCGTCGCCGGTCTTGTCGCGATCTGCCTCGCGGCGATGGTCCCTGCGGTCGCCCCTGCGTTTGCTCAGCACGCGCCGCCATGGGATTTCGCCGATTTGTCGGCCAAATTGCTGCCGACCGTCGTCAATATCTCGGCCCGTTCCAAGCCGATCGAGCCCAAGAAAGGCCCTACGGAAGCGCCGCAGCCTCCGGCGGGATCGCCGTTCGAGGAGTTCTTCCGCGAATTCATGGAACGCAACGGCCAGGGGGAGCAGCAGCAGCATCGCGGCATCTCGGTCGGGTCGGGCTTCGTGATCGACGCCGAAAAGGGCTATGTCGTCACGAACAACCACGTCATCGTTGGCGAGGATCCGAACAGTCCGCCAGCGGACGAGATTAAGGTTACGCTCCAAAACGAAAAGACGTTCACCGCGACGGTCGTTGGGCGCGACGTGCTGGCCGATGTGGCGGTTCTGAAGATCGACCCCAGCCCCGATCTGGTCGCCGTCACCTGGGGTGACAGCAACGCCGCTCGGGTCGGCGAATGGGTGCTCGCGATCGGCGAGCCGTTCGCGCTGTCGGGCACGGTATCGGCCGGCATCATATCGGCCCGTAACCGCGATATCGGCGGACGTTACGACAACTATATTCAGACCGATGCGTCCATCAACAAGGGCAATTCCGGTGGCCCCCTCTTCAACATGAAGGGCGAGGTCATCGGCATAACCTCGCTGATCTACTCGCCCTCCGGCGGGTCGATAGGGCTCGGCTTC
>CAJCJC010000386.1 GCA_903970575.1 Alphaproteobacteria bacterium | reverse complement strand
CCGACGGCATTCGCGGACGCACCAATCTCGAACCGATGACCGCCGAAACCGCGCTCAAGGTCGCAATGGCGACCGCGACGCAGTTTCGCCGGGGCAATCATCGCCATCGGGTGGTGATCGGCAAGGATACCCGGCTCTCCGGCAATATGCTCGAGCCCGCGCTCGCCGCCGGTTTTATTTCCATGGGTCTGGACGTGATCCTGGTGAGCCCCCTGCCTACGCCGGCCGTGGCTATGCTCACCCGGTCTCTGCGCGCCGATCTCGGCGTGATGATCTCCGCCTCGCATAATCCGTACGAAGATAACGGCATCAAGCTGTTCGGACCGGACGGTTATAAACTCTCCGACGCCGTCGAGACGATTATCGAGGGCATGGTGGATGAAAGTTTCACCAGCCGTCTGGCCCCATCGCATATGCTGGGCCGGGCGCTTCGCATGGAAGACGCCAGCGGCCGTTATATCGAATACGTCAAGAACTCCTTTCCCAAGGGACTGACGCTCGATGGCCTGAAAGTGGTGATCGATTGCGCCAATGGCGCCGCCTATAAGGTCGCGCCCCGCGTGCTGTCGGAGCTGGGGGCGGAAGTTATTCCCATCGCGGTCGAGCCCAACGGCAAGAACATCAATGACGATTGTGGCGCGGTCGCGCCTCAATCGATGCAGGAAGCGGTCGTACTGCATGGCGCCGATATCGGGCTCGCGCTCGATGGCGACGCCGACCGGCTGATCGTCGCGGACGAACATGGCCGCCGCATCGACGGCGATCAGATCATGGCGCTGGTGACGCGCGAAGCCGCGCGGGCCGGCACGCTGAAGGGCGGCGGGCTTGTCACCACCATCATGTCAAATCTTGGGCTGGAAACATTCCTGCGCGCGTTGGGGCTCAACCTGATCCGCACCCAGGTGGGCGATCGCTATGTCGTCGAGCATATGCGCAATCATGGGTTTAACGTGGGTGGCGAACAATCCGGCCATATCGTTCTCAGCGACCACTCGACGACAGGAGACGGGCTGATCGCGGCGCTGCAGGTTCTTGCGTGCATTCGGCAGAGCGGCCGGCCGGCCAGCGAGGTCCTGAATCTGTTCGAACCGCTGCCCCAGGTCCTGCGAAGCGTTCGATATGGCGGAGGGCAGCCGCTCGACCATGACAGGGTCAAGCGCAGCATCGCCGCCGCCGAGGGCCGTCTTAAGGGTTCGGGTCGACTGTCCGTGCGTAAATCGGGGACGGAACCGGTAATCCGAGTGATGGCGGAGGGCGAGGACATCGCGGTGGTGCGCGAGATCGTCGATTCGGTTTGTGACGAGATCGCGCACTCCGCAAGCATGGCGACGGCCGCGGCGGAGTGACCGCGAAAGGCCGCGTCTTGGTCGTCGCCGGATCGGATTCGAGCGGCGGCGCGGGTATCCAGGCCGATCTGAAGACGATCGCCGCTCTTGGCGGCTACGGCATGACCGCGATTACGGCGCTCACGGCGCAGAACACGCTCGGAATCTTCGGCGTTCATCCGGTTCCGGCTGAATTCGTGGCGTTGCAGATGCAGGTCGCGCTGGACGATATCGGCGCCGACGCCATCAAGATCGGCATGCTGGGAACCGCCGCGATCGCCGAAGCCGTCGCCGGTATACTTGAGCTTAAGGCCGACGCCGGCATGCCGGTCGTGCTCGACCCGGTGATGGCCGCAAGCCAGGGCGGGGCGCTGCTCGACCTAGCCGGAATAGCGGCGCTGAAGAACCGGTTGTTCCCCTTGGCGACGCTCGTGACCCCCAACCTGCCGGAGGCGGAGCGGCTGACGGGACGGCGCGTCGCCGACCTTGAAGGCATGCGGCTGGCCGGCGGCGAAATCCTCGCCATGGGCGCGCGCAACGTCCTCGTGAAGGGGGGCCATCTTGACGGCGATACGATCGTCGACCTTTTGATGGGCGCGGACGGGACCGCCATCTTCGAGCATCCGCGCGTCGCCTCCCATCATACCCATGGCACCGGCTGCACCTTGGCCTCGGCCATCGCCGCCTGGCTCGCCCAGGCCGCGCCGCTTGAAGTCGCCATCACCCGCGCCTCCGCCTACGTGCAGACGGCGATCCGCGCCGCGCCCGGCTTTGGAAGGGGTGACGGCCCGCTCGGCCCCGGAACGCCGCCATCCCCCGGTTCGGACTGACCGTCCCAGGAATTTCGTGCTATCGGTTGGGCGCGCACGGCGTATTGGCCATGCGCGGACATTGACGCCTTGGAGCGCCCCGGCATGATCACCGTCCATCACCTGAACAACTCCCGATCGCAGCGCATCCTCTGGCTGCTGGAAGAGCTTTCGTTGCCTTACGAGATCGTTTCCCATACCCGCACGGCCGCCGATGGCCTGGCGCCGCCCTCGCTCCGCGCCGTCCATCCGTTGGGCAAGGCGCCGGTAATCGACGATGACGGGCTGGTGCTGGCCGAATCCGGAGCGATCGTGGAATATCTGATGGCGCGCTATGGCGATGGCAGGCTGTCGGTAGACCCGGGCGCGCCGGAGCATGTTCGCTTCGTTTATTGGATGCATTACGCCGAAGGATCGGCGATGCAGCCTTTGGTGCTCAAGGTGATCTTCGACCAGATCGAAAGCGCGCGCGTTCCTTTTTTTGTCCGGCCGATTTCCCGTGGAATCGGCCGCGCCGTGAAGGCCAAGCTGGTGGCGCCCGAAATCAATCGTCACCTGGATTTTCTGGAGGCGGAATTGGGCCGGAGCCTCTGGTTCGCGGGAGACGAGATGACGACCGCCGATATCCTGATGAGCTTTCCCATTCAGGCCGCCGCCGCCCGCGCCGGGTTGGATTCCACGCGGCCCCGCCTGCTCGGTTTCCTAGACCGCATCGAATCCCGCCCGGCCTATCTCCGCGCGATCGAACGCGGCGGAGCGTACGCGCTGTAACCGCCGCGCCGCCCGCCGCGTTCGATCTCTATCGCGCCGAAGGCGTCAGTCGAGAAAGGGATTCTGGCTGCCGTCGCATGCCGGCGTCGCGGCATGGAACGTGACGCGCCCGAAATTCCCGGCCGTGGCCGACCCGAGCGCGATCGCCGTCGCGCCGATGGCGACAGCCACGAAGAGAGCGGTTAACGCGCGGAAACGATAAAGCAAGTTGAACATGATGGACCCCGTCGTTGAATGACGGGGCCATATCGCCAGGGATTTATCGCGGGGGTATGACGGGCAAGTCCTGCTATTGGAACGCGCTGTAACGGCGCGCGCGCCTGTCATGCTTCGTTACAATTTTCCTGAAATAAGCCGCCGGTTGCGCGGTCATGCGGGCAGCGAGAGGCGCGCCATCAATCCGCCGGCCGCTCGATTCCGGAGCGTTATGTCGCCGCCATGCGCGCGGGCGATCGAGCGCGCGATGGACAGACCCAGGCCCGTGCCGCCCGTGTGGGCGTTGCGCGACGATTCCAGCCGATAGAATGGCGCGAAAACGCGTTCCATCTCCGGTTCCGGCACGCCGGGCCCATCATCGGCCACCTCGATCGCGATCTCGCCAGGTACTTGATCGATCGACGGCTCCTGGCGGATCGAGATGCGCGCGACGGAGCCATAGGTCGCGGCGTTGACGGCGAGGTTCTCGATCGCGCGGCGCAACGCGCGCCCCCGGCAGGGATAGAGCATGGCGGCGGGAGCGCCGACGAGCGTCACTTGGTATCCGCACTCGCGCAGGTCTTCCGCGACGGAGGCGAGAATGCCCGCCAAATCATGCATCGCCGCGGGTTCGCCATCGTTGTCAGCCCGTGCGAAATCGAGAGTCGCCGCGATCATCGTTTCCATATCGGCGATATCGCGCAGCATTTTCTCCCGCTGCTCCGCGTCCTCCATGTAATCCGCGCGGAACTTGAGGCGCTGCAAAGGCGAACGCAGGTCGTGAGAAACCGCCGCGAGCATCGTGGTGCGGTCGCTTATGAAACGGCGCAACTGCGCCTGCATCTGGTTGAAAGCGGCGGCGACGCGCCTGATGTCGCCGGGGCCTTGCTCGTCAAGCGGCGGCGCGTCCAGATCGCGGCCAA
>CAJCJC010000385.1 GCA_903970575.1 Alphaproteobacteria bacterium | reverse complement strand
TCCCTTGTAGGCGGCGAACACGAGGATGATGTCGACATGTTGAGGCGTTCCTTTTTTCTTCTGATCGCCGTGTCCGTTTCGGGGGCAGCGGTTTTTGTCGGGCGTACTTGGATGCACGCTCAGGTCGCCGCACGCGGCGGTGCGGTGGCCGTCGCCGAAACATCGCGCTCCGGGGTGCGCGTGCTTGTGGCGAAGGCCAATATTCCCGCCGGCAGCTTTCTGCGCGCCGAATCCGTCCGCTGGGAGGAATGGCCTGAGGATGGCGTGTCGGAAAGTTATATCGTCGAAGGAAAGTCGAAGCCCGACGATGTGATCGGCGCGGTCGTAAAGGCGAACTTTACGGTGGGTGAGCCGATCATGGCCGCGCGTTTGGCGCATCCCGGAGATCGTGGGTTCATGTCCGCCGTTTTGACGCCTGGAAATCGCGCCGTCACCGTGAATGTGACGCCGAGCACGGGCCTTGCGGGCTTTGTATCGCCTGGCGATCGCGTCGACCTTATTCTCAGCATGGTGATCCAGCCGCAGGACAAGACCGGCCATGTGCGCCATTTGAGCAAGACGATTCTGACCAATCTTCGCGTCCTCGGCATGGATCAGCGCCTTAGCGACGACAAGCGGGACCTCACCGTACCTAAAACCGCGACCTTGGAAGTGACGCCCAAGGAGGCTGAAATCGTCGCGGTCGTATCGGAGCTCGGTCTTCTTTCCTTAAGCTTGCGCAGTCTTGCGACTGTGGACGACGCGGATGCTCAGGATGCGACCACGTCCACCTGGGACGATGAAGTCGTTCATGTCGCGCCGACGGAAGCCCCGGCCGCGCCGCAACGGAAAGTCGCCGTGGTGCGCGGCAGCGAGAACTCGGCCATCGCGGTCCCGCCGACGAACGCGACGGAGATCAATCAGCCATGAAAATAATCGCGGCAATCTTGATCCTCGCGATCACCGGAAGCATCGCCCTGCCCTCGCGGTCATTCGCCGGCGTGCATGTCATTGGCCCGTCGACGGGTGAACTCAGTCTTGAGATCGGCAAAGGGCGCCTGGTCCGTCTCGACAACCCCGCGGCTAGCGTATTCATCGCCGATCCCAAAACTGCGGACATACAGATGGAATCGCCGACCCTCGTTTATGTCTTCGGCAAGGCGCCCGGCGAAACGACCCTCTTCGCGGTTGACGAGCATGATGCGATCCTCGCCAACCTGTCGGTATCCGTGCATTACGACGAGGCCGGCCTGCGGCGGAATTTGAAGCGCCTTTTGCCGGGCAGCGATATCGATATCAGCATGGCCAATAACGCCCTGGTCTTGTCGGGCACAGTCGGATCGGCGGCGGAAGGCGAAAGCGCCAGGACGATCGCGGCGCGGTTCGTGCCCGATCAGGAGCACATCGTCAACACGATGCAGGTCGACGCGCCCAATCAGATCAATCTGCGCGTTCGGATCGCCGAGGTTTCGCGGGATATCATCAAGCAGTTCGGCTTCAACTGGGGTAGCACCGGCGCCGGACCCGGCCATTTCGCCTTTGGCTTGGCGACCGGCGGCGGAACGCTTCAATCGGGCCAGACCGCCGCCAGTTCGATCGCGACCGCTTCATCCGCGACCGGCGCCAACGGCGTCGATAACCTGTTCGCAAGCTTTACGACCCATAATATAGACCTCAATGTGATGATCGACGCCCTGGATAGCGAGGGCCTTGTTACGGTTCTGGCCGAACCGAACCTGACGGCGATTTCCGGCGCGCCCGCGAGCTTTCTCGCCGGCGGCGAATATCCGATACCAGTTCCGCAGGGGCTGAACCAGACGACCATCGAATACAAGAAATTCGGCGTCAGCCTCAGCTTTGTCGCGACCCTTACCGATAGCGGTCGGATCAACCTGGTCGTGAAGCCGGAGGTCAGCGAATTGTCCACCGATGGCGCGATCACCTTGAATGGCGCCACCGTGCCCGCGCTGACCACGCGGCGCACCGAGACGACGGTCGATCTGGCGAGCGGCCAAAGCTTCGCGATATCGGGGCTGATGCAAAACAACGTCACGCAGAACATTCAAAAATTTCCGGCCCTGGGCAACATTCCAGTGCTGGGCGCGCTCTTCCGCTCTGAAAGGTTCGAGCGCAATGAGTCGGAACTCGTGGTCATCGTCACGCCCTATATCGTACGCCCTGTCTCGCGGAACCGCTTGATGGCCCCCACGGATGGGTACCGGGCGCCGACCGACGCCGCCATGTTGGCGACCGGCGCCGATTACACGCCAACCGCGCCGCCGGCGCGGCAGGGCGCCACCCAAATTACGCATTCGAGACAGGGTCTTATCGGTCCCGTCGGTTTCGATCTCCAATGACGAGGGTCATGGAATGAAAATTTCCCTAATCGGCCGCGCCGCCGCGACTTATGGGGCTGCCATAGGCCTCGCCGTCGCCGTCTCGCTGGGCGGATGCGCTACGCCGCAGCCTATCGCCGAGGGCGCTTCGACCGAAATGCCCAACCCTATTCAGGTCTCCGCGCAAACGCTCTCTCACCTGATCCATTTCTCGCCTGGCGCCGCTGTTCCTGACGCGCGCGAAACAGCCAACCTGAACGTGTTTCTGGCAAGCGCCGAGGCGGAACGGGGCGATTCCATCTTGGTGGAGAAAAGCGCCGCGCAAGCCGACGATAAGCGCGCGGCCAGGGTCGTCGCGGCCCTGGCTCGCCAGGGTCTAAGGCCGGCGGTATCGCGGGCGGCGGATGTTTCCCCTGGAGAAATTCGGCTCGTCATCATGCATTCGGTGGTGGTGGGCCCGGCTTGCCCAAATTGGAGCAAGCCGCCTGGAAACGATTTCGAGAATACGATGCATAGCGACTTCGGTTGCGCCACCGCGGTCAACTTCGCGGCTATGGTCGCCAATCCCAGTGATTTGGCGGTCGGACAAACGATGGGACCCCAATTTGGCGATCCCGCCCTGGCGGCGGTTCAGCGCTTTCGCTCCGGCAAAACCAAGTCGCCGTCGAATGACAGCGCTTCGGCGAGCTCCAGTCAGACTCTGACGATCGCACCCGCCCCGGCGCCGGAACAATGATCGGGGCGAAGCCATCCGCGGCCAAACGGTCGCCAGCCCCGAAGGCGGCGCAAGGGCAATTTATTGCGTCCATCGTCGACGAGGTCACGCGAGAGACCGTCAAGACGGTCGCCGCCGAGCTTGGCCGGCAAAGCCCCAAAATTCAGGAAGGCGGCGCCGAAGACATCTTGCGCCTGATCAACACGAACGAACCGCCGGGAATTCTGATCGCCGATATATCGAATGACGAGGATCCTATCGGCGCGATGGACGCCATCGTGCATCTGTGCGGTTTCGAGACCAAGATCGTGGCCATTGGTCTGATCAACGATGTGGCGCTGTATCGTCGACTGATCGATCTGGGCGCGTCGGATTATCTGGTGAAGCCGATTTCGGCGCAGATGTTGTCCAACGCACTCCGTCAACCGGCTCGGCGCCATGGGCGCGAGCCCCTGAAGCCAAAGGTCAGCCGTTTGGTGGCGATGGTCGGCGCGCGGGGCGGCGTGGGCGCGACAACGCTCGCCGCCTCCGTCGCGTGGAGTTTGTCGCAGGAACTGCGCCAAAAAGTGGTGCTCCTCGATCTCGACCTCCATTTCGGCAGCCTGGCGCTCAGTCTCGATATCGAGCCGCAGCGTGGGCTTAGGGAGATATTCGGCAACCCCGATCGAATCGACAGCCTGTTGATCAACGCCGCGGCGACCACGGTTGGCGACCGCCTGCGTTTGCTTGCGGCGGAGGAACCCTTGGAGGAGAGTTTCGAGGTCGGACAAGCCGGCCTCGATGTTCTGATGGCGGAACTTGCCGGAGATACCGATGTCGTGATCGCGGACACGCCGCGGGCGATGAGCCCAATTTCTCGCTACGTGCTCGGCATGGCCGACATGATCGGGATCGTGACCGAATTGTCGCTTCCCGCGATGCGCGACACCCAGCGTCTGCTGCGGCTGATTACCGGTCTGCGCGGCAAAGCGCCGGTCGCCGTAATCGGAAATCGCCTTGGCGGCGTCGCCGGGGAAGTTGGCCGCGCCGATTTCGAGCGCGGAATTGGCGCCAAGATCGATTTCCACATACCGTTCCATCTTAAGACCGCCTTGTCTTCGGTGGAGCGCGCCAAGCCGCTGGCGGAGGTTGCGCGCGATCCGAAAATTACGGCCGAATTGCGCCGCCTGGCGGTCGCGCTCGGCCCCTCCGAAGCTGCGCCAAAGGCATCCATCGTCCAGCGCGTGCTGCGCAAATGAATGTTTTCGGCGGTCGAGATAGTGAACGGCGTCTCCAGCAGCGCGTTAACGCCGTCGCCAATCGAACGAGCGCGATGCCGTCCCCTGCCTTCAGCCCTGCCGATAGCGACAAAACGCGGGGGCTCGTCGAACGAACCGCCGGGGCCATTGCGTCCAGCGCGGTCTCCAAAATCGTCGTCGGCTCCGAATCTCTAAAAGAGTTTGACAATCCTCAAATCGTCGCGCTGTCCGAGAGGTCCCCCGAGCCATCGGAGCGGCCTGGCCCCGTGCGTTCTCGAACGCGGGCCGCGCCGACCGGCTCGGTTGAAGGTGCGGCCCATAAGGGGCACCGCCACGATGCCGCCGCGCCGCATAGGAGCCACCTCCCCTACGCCATCGATCCCGCGGGTTCATTATCCCGCGCCAATGTCGAGAGCGCCGTGCCGCGCATCTATCCATTTGTGATGGAGCGCATCGATAGCGAAGTGGCGACCAAATTGAGCCGCAACGAGCTTTCGTTGCAACTTGCCGGGATTGTCGCGGAGATTTTGACCGAGCTTAAGATCCAGTTGAACCAGCGCGAGCAGCGTCAATTGGTGACGCTGCTCCTCAACGATATGTTGGGATTGGGACCGCTCGAACCCCTTCTCAGCGATGAGACCATCAACGACATCATGGTCAATGGGGCCAAGCGCATTTATGTCGAGCGCCGCGGCAAGTTGGAGCTGACCGACGCCACGTTTCGCGACAATGCGCATGTGATGAGCGCGATCACGCGCATCGTCAGCGGAATCGGTCGGCGCATCGATGAATCGACCCCTTTGGTCGACGCCCGTCTGCCGGATGGCAGCCGCGTCAACATCATCATTCCACCGCTCGCGATCGATGGACCCTCGATCTCGATCCGCAAATTCTCAAAGAAAGCCATCGATCTGGAAGCCATGGTGCGGCAGCAGAATATCTCGCAGGCAATGGCCACCGTGTTGAAGATAGCCTCGCGGAGCAAATTGAACATTTTGATTTCGGGGGGAACTGGATCGGGAAAGACGACTTTATTGAACGCCCTTTCGCAGATGATCGCGCCGGACGAACGGGTCGTGACGATCGAGGACGCGGCGGAATTACAACTGCAGCAGCCTCACGTCGTACGTCTGGAAACGAGGCCGCCGAATATCGAGGGGCGAGGCGAGGTAACGATGCGCGAT
Source organism: Alphaproteobacteria bacterium (assembly GCA_903970575.1). GTDB lineage: Bacteria > Pseudomonadota > Alphaproteobacteria > BOG-932 > Roseiterribacteraceae > BOG-932. The sequence continues at coordinate 2,686 of CAJCJC010000385.1, read as the reverse complement.
CTCGTCAAGAACGCGTTGCGCATGCGCCCCGACAGAATCATCCTTGGGGAAATTCGCGGAGCGGAAGCTTTCGATATGTTGCAGGCCATGAACACCGGGCATGACGGCTCGCTGGGCACGATCCATGCAAATCGTCCGCGCGAGGCGCTCACGCGACTGGAAAACATGGTCGGCATGTCAGGCATCAATCTGCCGAGCCAAGCGGTGCGGACTCAAATCGCCGCCGCGGTGAACATGGTCCTCCAGATCAGTCGGATGCGTGACGGCATCCGCCGGGTCACGAGCATCAGCGAGGTCGTCGGCATCGACGGCGACATCATCGTCACCCAGGAGTTGTTCGGCTTTCATGTCGATGGCGAGGATGCCGACGGTCGGCTGCGGGGCCGCTTTACCCCCACTGGCCTCAGGCCGCATTTCGCGCCACGCGCGGAATATTTCGGGCTCGATCGACTACTCCTGTCGGCGATCGAAGGATGAGCGCTTTCCAGATCGCCGGCTCGATACTCGTGGGCTCCAGCGGCATATTTCTCTTGCTCACACATTTGGCGGACGCTGGGAAGCGCAGATTGTCAAAGCGCGCGCGGCGTATTGGGCGCATCGACCCCATCACGCCGCAGGGCGCGCGGCTGAGGTTACGCATAAGGCCGGAAGGCGGATTGGATTCCTTTATCCTGCGAATTTTGCCGAGGCCGGAAGCCCTAAGGGCGCGCCTCGCGGCCAGCGGCATGAGCTTGTCGATAGGACGCTACGGTCTTATCAGCGCCATCGTCGCAATCGCGGTCACGATATTGGCGATTCTCTGGTCCGTTAAGGCCTCGCTCGCGATCCTTATTGGATTGATGGCCGGCATCTTTCTTCCGTACATGGTCGTCAGCCGATCCATCAAACGCCGACGAAAGCGGTTCTCCAAGCATTTCCGGGAAGCGATCGGCTTGATCATTCGGGGCCTGCGCGCGGGTTTTCCATTCGCCGATACCATGCAGGTCGTGGCGCGCGAGGTGGCGGATCCGGTCGGCGAGGAGTTCCGGCGGATCAGCGATCAGGTCAGACTCGGTCAAACCATTGAGGAGGCGATGTGGGCCACGGCGCGCAGGCTTGCTCTGACGGAATTCAATTTCCTGGTCATCACCTTGTCGATTCAGCGCGAGACTGGCGGAAATCTCGCGGAAACGCTTGAGATCGTCGACGACATGCTGCGAAAGCGCGAACAGATGCGGATGAAGGTTAAGGCGATGTCTTCCGAAGCGATAGCGAGCGCTGGCATTATCGGCTCTCTGCCTTTCGTGATGTCCGGCATCCTGTATTTGGTTAGTCGCGACTACCTCATGACTATGTTCACATCTCATCTGGGTCATATGCTTCTCGCCGGCGGCGGCGTCAGCATGGCCGCCGGCGTATTGGTCATGAGTCAAATGGTTAAATTCGACATATGATCATCGATCGATTTCTAGAAATGGGACCGCATGATGACGCGAGTCTCGATTTCTTCATCGGCTTGGTTACTTTCTTGGTTATTTTGGCGCTTTATCGCGTCATTTTGCCAAGAGACACCGTCAAGGCGCGGGCGCGCGCTTACCTCAAGCGTCGGCGCGAACCTTCGAAGACATCCGCGAATTCAATGCGCCGTTCAGGGCGTCAACGGCCGGTGACATTTGTGCGGGAGCTGTTGAAGCGATTGAAGCTGACCCGCGGCGAGGAGGTGCGCAAGGCCGCCGACTTTCTGGCCCAGGCCGGCTGGCGCTCTTCAGACGCCGTGACAGTCTTTTTGGGCTTGCGTCTTGGCATGCCCCTGGGATTGGGGATTGTCGCTTATGGCCTGGCGCCCAGCTTTGCGCCGCTGATCACCACGCCGATGCGCGCGATGTGCGGCATGGCCGGAATCATGCTGGGCAGCATCGCGCCGTCCTTGTTCGTCAAGAACGCGAGCCAGAGTCGCAGAAAGAAAATCCAGCAAGGCCTGCCCGACGCTTTGGACCTTTTTGTGATATGCGCCGAGGCGGGTTTGAGCATGGATGCGGCGATTACGCGCGTAGCGCGTGAGATAGGCCCCAACTCGCCGGAATTGGCGGATGAACTCGAGTTGACGGCCGTCGAACTTGGATTTCTGCCGAATAGGTCGGACGCTCTTACCAACCTTGCAAAGCGTTTGGACATGGCGTCCGTTCGGGGCCTTGTGAACACCTTGGCGCAAACGGAGCGCTATGGGACGCCGCTGGCGAAATCCCTACGGGTGCTTGCCCTGGAGTTCCGCAACGCGCGCATGATGAAGGCTGAGGAAAAAGCCGCCCGGCTTCCCGCGACGCTGTCTGTTCCAATGATCGTATTCATCCTGCCGCCGCTGTTTTCCGTTTTGCTGGGACCGGCGATAATCCAGGTTCTGAAGTCGCTTCATCGATAACGATAGTTCAAGCCCTGCGACCGGAGCGCCGCGCTAATGACCTTCCTGGGGCGCGCCTCCATCGGTGTCGACGCCCATAATCGCCTTGGTTCTCGCCCGGTCATCCATACCGCGCAAGATCGCGTAATATCGTTGATTGCTTGCGCTGTCCGCGTCGTTCAAATCCTTCCGGGCCGCGATCGAGGCATTCACGTTATCGCCGGACAGCCCATAGGCCAACGCCAGATTCTGGCGATACCGGGCGGTCGATCGAGGGTCGGACGCAACCGCCGATAAGGTTGCTATCGC
>CAJCJC010000384.1 GCA_903970575.1 Alphaproteobacteria bacterium | reverse complement strand
AACCGCCAAAGCGACGGTCAAGGCCGCTCCCAAACTCAGATATGAGCAAATGGACATGAGCGCGAGACGAGAGCGAGACCTAGAAAGCTCTGACATTTTGATTCCCTTATCCAGTTCGGTCAAACGATTATTGTTATCGGTAATATGCCGGATAGTTTATCACCGATTCTTGCGCCGCAGCGCACAAGAAATTGTTCAATGCGCCTTCATTATCCCGTTTTTCCCTGCGGCGGATCGTCCAGAAGGCTTAAATCCTGCTCAATTCGGTCAAGAGTCGCGGCGCGTTGGCGCAAGCGCCGGCCCGAAGATTGCGATAACATGTCGCTTGTTCATCAGGAGTTATGACGATGACGAAACTCGTGGGGCAGGGCGTGCTCCAACCCGATTTCGATGCTTCCCCTATCTCGGCCGATACGTTGATCGTCGGTTCGACGATTGTGACGATGGATGGGCAGCGGCGGATCATCACCGATGGCGCGCTCGCTATCACCGGGGACCGCATCGCGGCGATCGGCAAACGCGCCGAGCTTGAGCGCATGGTCACGGCGCGTGAGGTCATCGACGGCCGCCGTTTCGTCATCACGCCCGGTTTCGTCAACGGCCATGTGCATCTGACCGAAATCCTGATCAAGGGCTTCCTGCCCGAGAACCTGGATTTCGAGGAGGGCGTATGGCGGTGGGTCACGCCGCTCTATGAGAGTCACAGCCCCCAGGAGCAGGGCATCGCGGCGCGGCTTACGGCGCTCGGCATGCTGCGATCGGGAACCACGTGTTTCCTTGAGGCCGGGACGGTCCTCGCGCTTGACGCGGTTTTCGAGGCCGTGGCGGAAACCGGCATAAGGGGGCGAGTCGGGGAATGGGCCATGGACCGCGCGTTCTCGCCCGACCAGGACCAGACGGCGTCGACCGATCGCGCGCTCAAAATCCTGGAGGCCGAGCTTATCCGCTATCCCGGGCGGGATGGGCAGCTTTTGGCGGCGTGGCCGCTGCTGATCGGTCACAATACCAATACCGACGCGTTGTGGCGGGGGGCCAAGCAACTGGCCGATGATCATGGCGCCGGCATTTCCGCGCATATGAGCCCGGCGGTCGACGATCCGAACTGGTATCTCGCCAATACGGGGAAGCGGCCGGTCGAGCATTTGGCGGAACTGGGCGTGCTGGGGCCGAATGTCAGTCTGACGCATATGGTGCATGTCGACAGCGCCGAGGTCGCGCTGCTGGCCGAGACCGGCGCCAATGTCATTCATTGCCCCTGGGCGGCGATGAAGGGCGGCTATGGCAGCACGGCGGTCGGGCTGTTTCCGGAGATGGCGGCGGCTGGGATCACCATCATGCTGGGTACGGACGGGTCGGACACCACGGATATGATGCGTCCGATGGCGCTCATGGCAGGGTTGTTCAAGGACGCGCGGCGCGACGCATCCATATTCCCGGCCCATTTGGCCCTGGAGATGGCGACGATCAACGGCGCCAAAGCGATGGGGCTGTCGGACCGGATTGGCAGTCTCGAGGTCGGCAAGAAGGCCGATTTCGTTCTCCACGACACGGATCGCCCGGAATGGAAACCGCTGTTGAATCCGGTCAATCACCTCGTCTGGTCGGCCGATGGGCGGGCGGTACACAGCGTTTGGGTTAACGGACGCCGGGTGGTCGATAATTATCGTTGCACGACCATCGATGAAGAGGCGCTTTACAGCGAGGCGCAGGCGGCGGCCGAGGCGATTACCGGCCGCTCCGGCTTGCCGTCGATTTGTGCGTGGCCGGTGCTTTAGGCGGTTACATGACAGCGTTCCGGATAGACTTTCACCCCCACCTCGCCTCGCCCCTCACGGGGGAGGAACATAAATCGGAAAAATCCTCCCCCTCGATGGTGGAGGGTTGGGTGGGGGCGACGCCGCGCGAAGAGGGGAGGAAAACGGCATGAGTACATCATTCTCGGTCAACCCGCTGAGCGATGGTTTCGGCGTGGAAATCAATGGTGTCGACCTCTCGTCCTGCGGGCCGGAGGTTCATCGTGAGGTCGTCGATGTTTTCCATCGTCATGGGATCATGGTCGTGCGCGACCAGAATCTGACCCCCGAGGCGCAGATGGAATTCAGCCGCGCCTTTGGGACGCCGGAGACGAACGCCCGCCTGGAATACACCTATCCCGGCATTCCCGAGATTTATGTCATCTCCAATAAAGTCGTGGACGGCCGGAAGATCGGCGATGTCGACGCCGGTCAGGGCTGGCACACGGATTCCTCCTTTCTGGCGGAGCCCGTCATGTGCACCATGCTCTACGCCATGGAGGTCCCGCCGGAGGGTTCCGACACGTTGATGGCCGATCTCTGCGCCGCCTGGAATGCCTTGCCGCCGGAGCGTCGGGAAGCGCTGGACGGCCTGCAGGTCCAGCATAGCTGGCGGGCGCTGATGGAGATGAAGGGCGTCGCGGTCGATCCCGATGACGACCGGTTGCCGGATGTCGTCCACCCCATGGTCAGGACGCATCCGGCGGATGGGCGCAAGGCGCTGTGGGTCAGCACGGGCACCACGAGGGGCGTCGTCGGAATGCCCAATCCGGAGGGGCTGGAACTCTTGAACGAGCTGGTGGAATTCGCCACCCAGGACCGCTTCATCTACCGCCATAAATGGCGGGTCGGCGATGTTTTGATATGGGACAATCGCTGCACGCTGCATACCGGCACGCGGTTCGACGTGACGAAATACCAGCGCCACGTGCATCGCACCTGGATCAAGGGCGATCGGCCCACCTGACCGCCGCATACGATACGGAGCCAAGACATCATGACTTATGAAACGCCCAAGACTTACGAAACGATCGAAGTGACGCCGCTGACCCCGCTGCTCGGCGGCGAGATTTCGGGCATCGACCTCACCAAGCCATTGTCGAACCGTCAGGTCGACGACCTTCATCGGGCATTCGCCGATCGCTCGGTGATTTTCTTCCGCGATCAGCATCTCGATTTCGAGCACCATAAGACCCTGGCCCGCTATTTCGGCGGCATCCATATCGCGCCCAGCACCGCGCCGTGGCAGGCGCCGGGCCACCCTGAAATCACCATCATCCACGCCGACAAGGATTCGAAATATGTCGCCGGCGAGGATTGGCATTCCGACATGTCGTGCGATCCTGAACCGCCGCTGGGCTCCATCCTCTATCTTCACACCGTGCCGGAGCCGGGCGGAGATACGGTGTTCTCCAGCATGTACGCCGCCTATGACGCGCTGTCGGAGCGGATGAAGGCGCATCTGGAGGGTTTGACGGCGGTCCACGACGCGGTGGTCGGCTTTGGCGGCATCACGCCCGAGGGCATGAAGCTGCCGCGTTCCTCGCATCCGGTGATCAGAACCCATCCGGTCACCGGTAAGAAGGCGATCTACGTCAATCGCGGCTTCACCACCCATATCGAGGGGATTCCGAGGGCGGAGAGCAACGCCCTGCTGTCCTATCTCTACGACCATGTGCAGCGGCCGGAATTCCAATGCCGGTTCCACTGGCGCCCGCACTCGATCGCGTTCTGGGATAATCGTTCGCTGCAACATTCCGCGATCTGGGATTATTTTCCCGAAACCCGCTCGGGATATCGCGTTCAGATCAGCGGCGACCGTCCCTTCTGATCGGGACTTAAGGCAGCATGACCGCGCTTCAAGCTCCGCCTCCCGGGTTCCATGAATGGCTCGTGTTCGGGGCGGTCTCGCTCGCGTTCCTGTTCGTTAATTTCTCGACCTTCGCGTCGCTTGGCGTCGTCCTCTTCACGATGGTGAAGGATTTGCACTGGTCGAAGACGGCGGCGGGATTCAGCTTTTCGCTGCTCGGGCTTTCCTGCGGCCTCGCCAGCCCATTGCCGGCGCTGACGATGAGATGGGTCGGCGGGCGCGCGACGATGGGGATTGGCACGGTCCTGCTTGTCGCCGGCTTTTTCCTGGCCTCGATATCCCGGACCTTGGCGGCGTTCGATGTCGCTATCGTTCTCGTCGGCGCGGGCTTTACCTTCGCCGGCAACGTACCCGGCGTTTTCTGGATCGCGGCCTGGTTCGGGCGCGGCTCGGCGCGGGCGATCGGCGTCTATATGATGATCGGCGCCGCCGGCGCGGCCTTGGCCCCGCCAATCGTAAACTGGATCGCCACCCATGGCGGCTGGAGGCTTAACTGGCAAGTGATGGCGATTCTGGCGGCGCTGATCGGCGCGATATGCCTATTGCTTGTGGGCAAAAGGCGACCTGAAACCCAATCGGTCGCGCCATCCCTCGCCAGGGCCGCCGCGAAACGACGCCCCGCGCGGCCGGACGATCACGGCGTGTGGACCACGCGCCAGGCGATGTTGACGCCGCAGGCGCTGTTGGTGGCGGCGGCGCATGTCGCCACCATGATGTCGGTGACGACATCGCACAGCATGATCGTGTCGCATCTGGCCAATCTGGGCTCGAGTTCCGCCGCGGGATCTCTGGCGCTCGGCGCGATTTCGCTGAGCGCGGTTATCGTCAAGGCCGTCACCGGTTACCTGTGCGAGGCTTTCCCGACCAAATTGGTGATCGCGACCGGCCTGCTGCTGCAGGCGGCCGGCAACATCATGCTGGCTTTCGCCGACACGCCCGCTCTCCAGCTTGCGGCGGCCTTGTCTTTCGGGGCCGGATGGGGCCTCAGCATCGTGGCGGCGACGGTTATTCCGTTGGATTATTTCGGCGGCCTGACAGGACCAAGGGTGCTGTCGATCATGGCCTTGTTGACGACGTTTGGCGCGGCCGGCCCGATCGGCGCCGGCATGATCGCGGATCGTTTCGGCGCCTTCACGCTGGCGTTTTTCATTTTCGCCGGGATGCAACTCACGGTCGCCGTGGGCGTCGCGGCGATGCGCCGCCCTGTCGCGCCCACTTTCGGGCCGGAGGAACATGAGGGGGCGGATGCAGTTCTCGCTGCCGGTTAGCGATCGCGCGCCAGCCAGTTCCGCCAGCCGCCGAAAGTGGTGATGTCTTCCGCCCCGGCGACGGCGTAGGCCTCGCAGAGAAAGCCCTTAACTGTCGCGCCATCCTCCAGCGTCAGGGCGCCGATGCCGAGCGGGGGCGGTATTTCGGCGACGAAGGCGCCGAAGCCCGCGAAATCCACTTCCCAGAGCTCGACCTCGATCGATCCCTGGCCGGCATTGTCCCTGACCAGGCCGGGCTTCGCCGGCACGGTTCCGGCTAGCGCGTACAGGCTGTAACCGGGGGCCGTGCGGGCCGTCCTCAACAGACGGGCGTTTCGGCTGTTGAGCTGCCAGTTGAGCGGCTGCCCCGTCAGATGCGCCCCGACGACGGCGAGCGTGACGCCGGCCGGTCTCGGTGGCGTCGGCGGTTCGGTGGAAATCGGATTGCCGGTCGCGCCTATGGTGGCGTCGCCGAGCGCGCGATGGAGGCGGTCCGCGACCCGCGTGAGTGTGGCGTCCTGGAATGCCCGGCCGATCAATTGAACGCCGAA
>CAJCJC010000383.1 GCA_903970575.1 Alphaproteobacteria bacterium | reverse complement strand
CGAAACCGGGCGCTATCTCTTACGTCCGCCGCTCACGCCTCGATCTTCGCCGGCGCTTCGCCGTCCGATTTGTTGCTCGGCTTCTCCGGGGCGGTCGGAAAACCGATCCAGGACGGAGCCTTGTCGGTATAGCGCTTCACGCCCCAGCCCACGAGAAAGAGCAGCCCCGGCATGATGACGAGCAACAGCACCAGCACAAATAATCCCACCGAAGGCCTCTCAATGCGTTCCGGCGCCCGCGGCGCCGACTTGCCCGACAGCAACTAGAAGGATTGGAGGGTTTGTCCAGCCCTGCCAGAGACCTGACGCTCCGCGCCGAACGCAATCCGCGCCGGGCTCCGTCGGAACTCCAATGGCCTGAACCTCCCTCAATCCCACCAGAAATGCCACCAGTCGTTCGCCATCAAATCAGCGGCGAGCGCGCTATAGGTCCCGCCGCCTTGGTCGATTAGATCGGTACAGTAAATGTACTGGTCGCGAGCCAGCGCGAGCGCTTCCTTCCGTGTTTTGGGCCTGCTGGCCACCCGCGAATAGATAGTGTCGAAGGTCACGCCGACGAGTTCGGCGCCATAGCGGTCGCGCCAGGCCCTCATGGCGGCCACGTGATATTCCGGCGCCGGACAGGCGTTCCAACCGCCCCAGCACAGATAGGCTGGAATAGTTGTCCAATCGTCAGTCGGCGCGAGGGCGATCGTGACCTTCGCAAGGGGTTTGCCGGTCAGAAAATCGCTGACGATATAAAGCGGACTGGGTGGGCTTGGCGCCGCGGGCCATGACCCAACCGGCGGACCATTGGCGGCTTTGCGCCTGGCGAGATCGCCGGGAAACCTCACCCCGGCGGCCGCGCGCAATATGTCTTCGGCCGACGGCTCAAACGGATCGTCGAAAGAGACCCGCGCGTAGTCGCCCCCCAAAATAACCGGCGATCCTTGCCCGGCCGATTTCAGCTCCCGCCATTTCGCCAGCGCTTCGTCGCCGGTCGTCTCGATGAGTTTGAACGGAACATGCGCCATCACCCCGCTCGCACCCGCGACACGTTCAGCGACACCGCCGCGCGGATCAGCGCCTCCAACGCCGCCTCGTCAATAGCCTCCCCCTCGCGAATATCGATGGCGCGCCTTACATTGCCCTCCAGGCTCGAATTGAACAGGCCGGTGGGGTCGGCCAGGGCGGCGCCCTTGGCGAAGGTCAGCTTGACGACCGTCTTATAAGTCTCGCCGGTGCAGACGATGCCGTTATGGGACCACACCGGAACCCCGCGCCATTTCCATTCTTCCACGATTTCGGGGTCGGCCTGCCCGATCAGCGCGCGAACGCGGGCGAGCGTCTCGCCCCGCCAGTCGCTCAACTCGGCGATCCGCTCGTCGATCAGCAGAGAGGCGGATTTATCGCTCTGGGTATCGCCGTCGCTCAAAGCCAATCCCCTTATGTCCGTCACCATTTAGGCCCAGGGGTTCACAGTATTGCGACCTCTACGAGAACGCGAGGTCCGCGAGCGAGCGGGTTGAACCCTTCATCGCCGCCGCGTTAAGCTGTTTGCGGTTACACGGTTCGCGCTAGCGACCATACAAGGATGTAACTAGGAAACGTTCCGATGGATGCTACGGCAAAATCTCTTGAGCCGCGGCGCCTGATAGACAGTCTCGACCAAAGCGTGCGCGACTGGCGACGCCGGTTTCGCCGCGGCCGACAGCCCCCAAATCCGCTCGGGCGCGTTGATCGTTTTTGGCCCTCCTGATCACGAGCACGGCGCGGGTTCAATATCTTGGCGCGATCGAGCGCTATCTTGGGTCCACCCATCGTCATCCAGGCCGCCCGTAAGCTGATCGAAGCTTATTCCGTGGCGGTCGAATAGTCAGCGCGGAGCTTCAAACGTAGCTGAGCTTAAACCTAACCTACTCCTCAGGCGGCTCCCAAAGTTCGATTGGGTTGCCCTCGGGGTCGTGGATGCGGGCGAAGCGGCCGGTCTCCGGCGAGTCCCAGGCGGGGTCGGTCACTATCGGGACGCCGGCCGCGGCGAGATCAGCCAGCAAGGCGTCAAGGTCCGAGACCCTCAGGTTCAGCATCCACTGCTTGTCCACCGGGAAGTAATCCGTGGATTTCGAGAATGGGGCCACCACGGTCGTGCCGGCCGATTGGGTCCAATCGAAGCCGCCGATGCCAAAATGCGTCTTATACCAAGCCGAAAGCGCGTCCGGATCGTTCGCCCGGAAGAAGAATCCGCCGATCCCCGTCACTGGCATGGGTCGCCCCCCCTTTTTATCCCCTAGCCCGCATTGAGCGTAGTGCGAATTCCCGACGTCTTACAACAGAATTATGGCCCTAATATCACAGGGCCGGCGCCGTAATGGGTGAGGAGACGTCGGCGAATATATCGTCATCGCCGGGGTTCTCAGGATTCTGCTCGCCGTCGCGTTTCTGGCCGCCGCCGGGGCCAAGCTCCCCGGCGCCCCATGATGGTCCAGGTTTTCGACCAGACCGGTTTCGGCCAGTGGGTCCGGATCGTGACCGCGCTCGTCGAACTCGTCGGCGCCGGCGCCCTGTTCGTTCCCGGCCTTACGGCCTTAGCCGCTCTGTGGCTCGGCGTCACGATGTTTTGCGCCTTCCTGGCCATATCTTCCTTCTGCACACAAATCCGGGCGGCGCCGTCATTCTGCTGGTTTTAAGCGCGATCCTGGCCTGGCTGCGCCGGGGTGAGCTTGCCGCCCTGCGCGCCCGAATTTTGTAACCAGGATATTCCGTGATCTTGAAAGGCTCCGTGGCGTTCCACGTTTTCAGCGCCCGTCGGGCGCGAACTATA
>CAJCJC010000382.1 GCA_903970575.1 Alphaproteobacteria bacterium | reverse complement strand
TATCCGCCGCCGAAAGCAGATTGGCGACGATCGCGAAGCCGGCGATGGGAATAAGCTTGAGCACCAGGCCGCCCAGCGCGAATGGCAGTCGCCGCACGATGAGCCAGGCGCCGCTCATGCGGGGGCGATAGCGCGATCCGGTTTTGGCGGTCGGCGAAATCTCGGCCGGCTCTGGGTCGCTATGCTCGGAGATGGCCGCTTCCGAGGGCGCGACACTTGGAGAATGCCGTTCCAGTTCGCGGAATGGGCGACGCAGCAGCCAGCCTAGCCCGAATTCGATGGCGAGGCCGCAGCCCAGAACAAGCGCCAGCTTCCAGACCGTATCGAGAACCCAGTCGCGCGCGTCGGGGTTTTCGATCGTGCGGAGGGTCCAACGCCACAACAGCGGAAAATCCGTGACCGCCCTTGTCGCGGCCCCAAACTGCTCCGTGAGCCTGTCCGCCCAATCGCCGACTTGGACCAGGAGTTGTCGTCCCAGCCCCGATGAAGGGGCCAGAGAAGGCTTGGGAAGCGCGGTCGGCGCTGGCGTAGCGGGGGCTTGCGCCTTGGCCGCGACGCGCGGCGCGGGCGCGCTCGTCGGCAAGGCGCCGGCGATGGTGCGCAAGGTTTCGATGAGCTGCTGGCGCTTGCCGTCATCTTGCAGCACGTCCAGCGTCTGTTGCGCCTGCGCCGGGGTGATTTGCGGGGCGACTTCGGCCGGCGCGCTTGCCGTCGGCTCCGGAAGCTGGGCAAGCGCGCCCGTCGGCATGAGCAGCAGCGCGAAGATAAGGCGAGACAAAGGCGTCATTCAGGCTCCAAAAATGGCGCGGAACATCCCGCTATAACAGCGCGGAGCGCGCTTCGGCGCCGTTTAAACCTCGGCGAGGGGGATCAGGGGGTCGGCGAGCCGGGCGGGATCGACGATGCGCCCCTCGACGATCAGCTTGCGGCCGCCGAGAAAATCCTTACCGGAATTGATGGCGTTGACGGCCGCGACGGCGCCGCGCCGTAAGTAATACGCCGCGAAGCGCCGCGAGTCCGGGTCGCCGCGCAGCACGACCCGATCTCCCATCTCCGACAATCCCGCGATTTGCAGCTTCAGATCGTATTGATCGGACCAGAACCACGGCAATTCGTGAAATGGCTTTGGGGCGCCCAGGATGGCGCTGGCGGCGGCGCGCGCCTGGCCCATCGCCGCCGGCACGGATTCGAGCCGCAAGCGCTTGCCCAAGATGTCATTCGGATGGTTGGTGGCGTCCCCGATCGCGAAAATCGCGGGATCGGCGGTGCGGCCGCAATCGTCGACCACGATTCCGTTTTCGACCGCGAGTCCCGCCGCCGCGGCCAGTTCCGTGTTCGGGGCCGCGCCGACGCCAACGACCACGAGATCGGCCGCGATCATGCTTCCGTCCGTGAGCCCCACGCCCCTAACCGCGCCCGCGGCGCCTTTAAATTCCTCGATCACGACGCCATAGCGTATGTCGACGCCGGCGGCGCGATGGGCGCGATCGTAGAAATCCGCGACCTCGGCGGCGACGACGCGGCCGAGCAGGCGCTCCTGCATCTCGATGACCGTAACCGCGCAGCCCAGCTTGATCGCGCTCGCCGCCACCTCAAGCCCGACATAGCCGCCGCCCACGACCGCCAGGCGCGCGCCCGGTTTCATCCGCGCGCCGATCGCCTGTGAATCGGCGAGGCTGCGCAGCGTGAATATACCGTCAAGATCGGCGCCGGGAACCTGGAGCGTGCGGGCGCGCGCGCCGGTCGCGATGACGAGATTATCGTAACCGATGGAGTCCCCATCGTCGCATATGACCTTACGCTGGGCTCGGTCGATGGCCGTAACCCGGACTCCGAGGCGGAGATCGATTTTTTTTTCGTGGTAATAATTCTCGCGTTTCAGGAAGACGCGATCCATCTCCATGACGCCGCTTAGCAAATCCTTCGATGTCGCCGGACGTTCATAGGGACGATGTCGTTCGTCCCCGATCAGGATGAGCGAACCCTCGAAGCCGCCGAGTCTGAGGGACTCGGCCATCTGGGCGCCCGCATGCCCCGCGCCTATGACGACGATCGATCGCGGCGTGACGGGCGGCGACGCGGTTGTTGGGGATTCGGGACGATTTTCGTACATGTTTCCAGGGGGCTTTCGGAGAAAGCCATGTCATGCCGGGCCGTCCCGTGTCGGGCAAGCGCTAAATCACGCGGGCTCCGGCGCCACAACGCTCGATTTCCGGGCGGCGCGCGTTCGCTTCGGCTCAAGCTCCGTCGGTGTCGATACCCTTCCGAGGCCGATCTTCTTGGCGAGTTCGGAACGGGTTCTGGCGTATTTGGGCGCGACCATCGGGTAATCGCTGGGAAGGCTCCACTTTACCCGGTACTGGTCCGGGGTCATGTTGTAAGTGCTCATGAGGTGGCGCTTCAGCATCTTCAGCCTCTTGCCGTCTTCCAAGCAAATGATGAAGTCCGGGGTGACCGATTTTTTGATCGGCACGGCTGGAACCAGCTCCTTCTTCTCGGGCTCGGCCGCGGCGCCCCCAAGGGATGACAGCGCGCGGGAAACCGCCCCGATCGTGTCGAGCAGTTCAGACGCCGATATCTTGGCGTTGCCCGCATAGGCGCTGACAATCTTCGTGGTCAATTCCAGCAGCATGCCAGGATCGATGCCGTCCGTCGGCTTTTCACTCATGTTACAATGTTCCACTTACGAAGGTTAGCTTAAGCTGATCGCCAGTTTCGACCGATAATGCAGTACGTCTGGAATCGCCCATAGTATCGTGAGACGCGGACGATGTAGCAAGGGCAGCGTCCGGTTTGCGGAGATATATTGCCCTTACGCTTCCAATGACCAGCCCCAGCCCGGCGAAAAGCTTGTTTCATTTTTTTATTGTCCAGGCTTCATCTTCTTTATGCTTAAGCACTATGAAAGGCGCTGTTGCGCCGCGCCTATGGGGGGCTCACGCGACGATTCATGATTTTAGCCCGGGTGGTTGGGAGTTTGTGAATATCTCCGCCAAACTATAGGTTTAAGGGCAATGGGCGCGAACGAAAATCAGCGAATGAGGGCAGGGGGCGGAGCCGCGGCGCGGGAGAGCGCGGCGCGGTATCAAGATATCGCGAACGCCGTCGCCCGCCGGTTCGGGCGCGGGGCGCGGATCGAGAATATCGTACAGCCGACGCTGGGCGGCTCGAACCGCACGATACTCTTCGACCTCGTGGAAGGAGGCGCGGTGCGCCGCCTCGTCTCCCGGCAGGAAACCTATAGCGGGGCGGCGTCTCCGTTCCTGACGCCCGCCGATCAATTCCGGGTGATGGCGGTCGCATTCCGATGGGGCTTGCCCGTACCGGAACCGATTTTCGAATATGACGAGGCGGATGGCATGGGCGCCGGTTTCGTCACGGCCTTCGTCTCCGGCGAGACCATGCCAAAGCGCATACTGGACGACAAGGCGTTGACGCCGGCGCGCGCCGTTCTCGCCCGGCAACTCGGCGCTTTCCTCGCCCGATTGAACGCCATTCCTTTGGCGGAGGCCGAGTTCCTGGAGAAATCAGCCGATAGCGTCGACGCCGTAACGGCGCAACGCGATCGGTTCGATGCTTACGCGGAGCGTCATCCGGCGATCGAAATCGGACTGCGCTGGTTGGAAAACCATCGTCCTCCGCCACGCCGGCGCGCCCTGGTGCATGGCGATTTCCGCAACGGCAACTTCATGGTCGGCCCAAACGGGCTGGTCGCGGTGTTGGATTGGGAGTGCAGCCATGTCGGCGGCGCCGTGGAAGATTTCGGCTGGCTGTCGACACGCTCGTGGCGGTTCGGCAGAAACGACTTGCCCGTGGGCGGCTTCAGCGATCGCGAACCGCTGCACGAGGGCTATGTCGCGGCGGGCGGCGACGCGATCGATCCCGACGAGGTGCGATACTGGGAGGTTTTTGGGTTGGTGCGTTGGGCGATCATCAACATGATGCAGGCGCACGGCCATGTTCTCGG
>CAJCJC010000381.1 GCA_903970575.1 Alphaproteobacteria bacterium | reverse complement strand
GGCGAATTTCGCGCATCTGAAACCAAGGCGCATCCTGGATATGGGCTGCACCGTCGGTCACAACACCTGCGCCTTGGCCGAGGCGTTTCCGGAGGCCGAGGTTTATGGCGTCGATATCGGCGCGCCGGTTCTGCGTTATGCTCACGCACGGGCCGAATCCATTGGCCGCAAGGTTCATTTCTCGCAGCAGGACATTACCAAGACCGATTTCCCGGATGGGTATTTCGATCTCGTGTTTTCGATCCTGGTTCTGCACGAAATTCCGGCCGAGACGATCAAGGGCGTGTTCAAGGAATGCAACCGGGTTCTGGCTCCCGGCGGCGTGATGATCCACGACGGCTGGCAAAAGTCAGGCGAGCCCGACCCCTTCGGCCAGTTCATTTCCGGCTGGTTCGAGCACAACAATAACGAGCCGTTCGAAGGCAATCAGGCCGCGCTCCACTATCGTCAGGCCTTCGCCGAGGCCGGCTTCGATCCCGATACAATGTTCCAGGGCGTGGGCGAGGCGGTCTATCTGAAGGGCCAGCTTCCGGGAACCGGGTTCGTCGGCGCGATCAAGACATAATGCCGGACTTGACCTTTTCGGCTGATGGCATCCATCATTCCGCCCTTCGAACCCATATATAACTTAGACCAGGAGACGCGACATGGGTTTTCAAGCCAAACACGACGTTCTGCCCGAAGCGACTCATGACGAATATGCGCGCGAGGAGTTCTGTGGCTCGCTGCGCAAGTTTTTCACGATGAATTTGTTCCCGGAAAACGCAAAGCTCTACAAGGGCCAGCTGGAGCCGGCTTTCATCGAAAAGCACGGTCGTCCGCCTGCGAATCGCCTCGAGGTCAAAAAGCTGATGGAGGACACGTTCTTCTATCGCGCGGCCAGCCTGGTCGGTCGCACCGCGCAGGAGATGCTGTGGGATACGGTGGCCGAAAGCGCCGAGCGTCAGATCGAGGAGCTTCAGTCCAAGGCGGCCCCAAAGGAAAACGCCCTGGGCAGCCTTCGGCTTAACCCGGACATCAAAATTCCCCGCTATCTCGACGCAGTCGATATTCATGTCATGCCCGGCAACTGGCAGTGTGAATTCGGACCGGACGATTTGCTTCAGGGCGCGACCTACGATCGCGGCGTCCATGTCTTCGCCTATGGCGGTCTGGGCGAATACAATGACGGCATGGGCAAGGCCCTTGTCAGCTTCCTGCGCGATAATCTTGGTCATCTAAAGCCCAGGCGCATTTTGGATATGGGTTGCACCGTCGGCCATAACACCTGCGCATTGGCCCAGGCTTTCCCGGACGCCGAGGTTTATGGCGTCGATATCGGCGCGCCTGTTCTGCGCTACGCCCATGCCCGCGCGGAATCGCTGGGGATCAAGGTTCATTTTTCACAGCAGGAAATCACCAAGACCGATTTCCCCGACGGATATTTCGATCTCGTGTTCTCGATTCTCGTCCTCCACGAAGTGCCGTCCGAGACGATCAAGGGCTTGTTCAGGGAATGCCATCGGGTGCTGGCGCCGGGCGGCGCCATGGTCCATGACGGTTGGCAAAGGCCGGCCGAGCGAGACCCGTTCACCCATTTCATTTCCGGCTGGTTCGAGCATAACAACAACGAGCCGTTCTCCAGCAACCAGGGCGGCCTGCAATATCGCGAGGCCTTCGCCGAGGCTGGGTTCGAACCTGACAGCTTCTTCCAGGGGATGGGCGAGGCGGTTTATCTCAAGGGCCAGATTTCCGGCACCGGCTTCGTCGGCGCGATCAAATCCTGAGCGCGCCTACCGCCTGATTTTCTCCTGCGCCAAGGGGATCGGATCATCGGTCCCCGGCGCGGGATCGCCCCCAGTAAAGAATGCCGCGACAGGGTTGGACTGAATAAACCCCAGGGCGGCCTCTTCGGGCGTTCCCGATCCTGTCTTGCCGGCTCTCCACGCGGTCATCACGGCCTGCGGTGCCGCACCAAGCTTGATATCCGGTTGATCCCGCGTCCTTTGGTCGATCGCGGACGCCGCGCGGAGGAATTCAAGGCTCAGCAGGCGCGGCATTTCGGCGACCGCGATCCTTGCTGGCGTCAGGGCAAATTCAGATTTTCCGCGGCGCTCCTCAAGGACGCTAACGACGAATTCGGTCTCCGACACATTTGGCTGACCATCCCGGCTTATCAGCCATTGATGGGGGCCCGCGATGCCCCTCGTAAATGTAGCGATGGCAAGGTCGAGCGGCCCGGTATCGTCGTTGATCGTGTCGACGATGAAACCGCGCTTGCCGCCATTCGCCCGGCCGCCCTTCACCGCGAATTTCGCCATTTGCGGCGTGCCGATCTCGAACGATTCGCGGGGCGATAAGCCAACCCGCACGGAGGGGCTCTGATCCGATGAATTGAGCGCGATCGCCAGCGCATCGCGGAGCGCGCCCCAGCCCATCCAGGCCGTCCCTTCCGCCTCCAGCATCCCGCGCAGATCGTCCGGCAGCGTATCGGAGCGGCTCTGGTCGTCTTCGAACAATGCACCACCTTTCAGCATGTCAAGCAGGCGGAGCGCATCCCAGTTCATCCAGCGAAACGGCCGGTTGGCTTGCGCGGTTGTCGAAAGGGCGGCGATATTCGCGTTCGCGGCCGTCAGATCCATCGCCAAGACCAGATCCGCCCAATCCAGCGTGCGGCGTGCGTCCGCGGCCACCAGCGCCGCCTCGGCGATTCCGGCTTCGCGGCCGTCCATCAATGCGTGGTCATCCATCCCCATGGGCTCCAGCGTGGTAAGCCCCGCCGCCGTCAGGGCGTCCGCCGCCTTCACGCGTTTACCTTCGAAATAGACGTCGCCTTCTCCCACCATCGCCGCGCCGATCGCCCGCATAACGCCGCCCTCTGCCGCTACCGGCGCGATCCGGTCATTCAGCATTCCCACCAGCAATTGCAGGACAGGGGGGCTAGCGGCGGTATAGATCAGCGTGTTGGCGCGCACGGTCATGACCGCGCGGATCGCATCCTCTTCAGTGATCTCCGGAACGCCGGAAGACGCGGCGCCGCTCTTGAAGGCCGTCAACAGGCGCTGGCCGATCGCGGCCGCGTTGTCGGGCGACGACGGATCGCCTTCGAACACTATCTTCCCGGTATCCGTCCGGTTGAATCCCACGATCGGCGCGCCTTCCATGGCGCCCTCCAGCAATAGCCGATACGCATCCTCCTCGTGCCGAACCGCCTCCGGGCTCAGCTCGACTTTCTCGCCAAGGCGCGCCACGCGGACGATCTGGTCGAAATTAAGGTCATGGCCCGTCAGGGTGACGGCCTTGCCCGTTGGCGCTGGCTCGATCGTGCGATAGGCCGGGGCTTCAGCCGCTTGATTGGGTCCGGCCAGGATAGCGGCCAGGATGGCTATGCAAGCCGCGATCAGCCGATTGCGCATATGCGGGCGGAATCCGTGCTCGATTCATGAAGGTAGGATAGCTCTATACGTCCGCCGCTCGCGGTTCAACGCTCTCGCGGTGGAACGCGTGTTCGGGTCGACGGCCGCCCCATGCGGATCAACGACCGCATTGCGCATTTTTGGTTTCTCACCAAATATAACGTTAGGCACAATCGAGCCATAACAGTGTTTGAGTTATCGCCACCGTTTGTTATCAAGGGCGATAGGAGACGATCATGCGATCAATTTTCGGAGTCGGCGGCTTTCTTTTGGTGATTTCGGCTGCGCTGCCATTTTCGCTCGCGTCCGGAGCGCCGGCGGATTCGTCGAACGACCTTTCCCCCGACAGGGATGAAATCATCGTCACGCACTCGCGCCTTGGGCCGCTCAGCGATTGGGCTCAAATGCAGGCGCACACGGCTGATTATGAACGGCTTAAGGCAAAGTTCGATCCCACGACGGGCTCCTCCCATGTCGACAATTGGGCGAACGATCGAGCCATGGCTTCACAAAACGGTTCGGGCAACAGCTTCATCACGGAGAGCGCTGACCAGCCAACGCCGTCCGCTGTTAAGGCCGTCGAGGATCAGGTCGCTCCTTAAGGCGAGCGGGTTCCGGTTTTTCGCAAAACTTCTCTTTCGAACCGTGCTTGACACGCCGGCCTTCAAGGCCGAGCATTCTATTTCCCTGGGGAGCCCGGCAACGGGCTGAGATACCGCTGAGCTTCGGCTTATCAGCCGGGGCGGCGCGGAAACCCGTTGAACCTGATCCGGCCAGCACCGGCGTAGGGATGGGATTTTACGCGAAACGCGCGTTTTCTCCGTCCTTGTCGTGGTGATGGCTTAAGCCTGGAGAGGCCCGCCGCCATGCCCGAAGATTTTTCGATTTCCGCCGCCGCGTTCGGCGTTTCAACCGGACCACTGCCCGCCTCCACCAAAATCCATGTTCCTGGCGCGACTCATCCGGATATAGCAGTCGCCATGCGCGAGATCGCCCTGTCGGGTGGCGAACCACCCATCCGCGTATATGACGCATCGGGACCGTATACGGACCCCGCCGCGCGGATCGATATCATGCGGGGATTGCCCCGGATGCGAGAGGCCTGGATCGAACGTCGCGGCGATGTCGAGCGCTATGAAGGCCGTGCGCCGAAGCCCGAGGATGACGGTATATCCAGCGGCGCGCGCTCAAATCTCGCGGCGTTCCCCAACACGCCGTCCAGGCCGCTGCGCGCCAAGCCGGGCAAGGCCGTCACCCAGATCGCCTATGCCCGCGCCGGAATCGTCACGCCCGAAATGGAATATGTCGCGATCCGCGAAAACATCGGCCGGGCCCGCGCCCGTGACGTCATGCGCGACGGTGAAAGCTTTGGCGCCGAGATTCCGGATTTCGTGACGCCCGAATTCGTGCGGGACGAGGTGGCCCGCGGCCGCGCCATCATCCCCTGCAACATCAACCACCCCGAACTTGAGCCGATGGCGATCGGCCGCAACTTCCTGGTCAAGATCAACGCCAATATTGGCAACTCCGCCGTGGCGTCGTCGATCGAGGAAGAAGTCGAAAAGATGGTGTGGTCGACCAGGTGGGGCGCCGACACCGTCATGGATCTGTCGACCGGCCGCAATATTCATACCACCCGCGAATGGATCGTTCGCAATTCCCCGGTGCCCATCGGCACGGTCCCGATCTACCAGGCGCTCGAAAAGGTCGGCGGCAAGGCCGAGGACCTGACCTGGGACATCTATCGCGACACGCTGATCGAGCAATGCGAGCAGGGCGTGGATTACTTCACCATCCATGCCGGCGT